>JBDSSU010000020.1:0-3978 GCA_039928635.1 Opitutaceae bacterium
GCGGGGGGACGCGGCGGGCGTTACGGTCCGTCGCTTGGGGCGGCGGAGGGCAGGATCACGTGCAACGTGTCGCCAGATTGTTCGATCGGAAATCTTTCGAGCGCCTCGCCTTCGAGGTGCACATCGATGCGTTTCAGTTTCGTCTCCGGATCGACCAGATGTTCGCCGGTGCGCAGGTCGAACTCCCACCCGTGCCACGGGCAGCGCAGGATGCAGCCCTCGCGCCCGTATTCGTATTCGTAAACCGGAGAGGGGAGCGTCGTGCCGGAGATTTTCCCCAAGCACACGGGGGCACCGGCGTGCGGGCAGATGTTGCGGTAGGCGAAAAACTCGCCGCCAATGTTGAAGACGCCCAGCGCGATTTTTCCGACGGTTACGAGTTTGCGCCCGCCCGCCGGGATTTCGCCGACCTTCGCGACAGGATGCGGAGTCATGCGATCAGGAGGCGACGGCAGCCGACGCGGCGGGCGCATCGAGCCCATAAAGTTCGGCGGCGTTTTTCCAAAAGATCCTCTCTTTCATTTCCTTCGGCAGCGGCGGGAGCGCCATCCTGGGGTTGTCGAAATCCCAGTGCGGATAATCGCTCGAAAACATGATCATGCCGGGCGCGGCGATCATCTCGAAGATTTGCTGGAGCTGCTCGGGCTTCTCCGTCTCCTCGATCGGCTGCGTCGTCACGTGGAGATGGTGGCGGATATACTCGCTCGGCAGTTTTTTGAGCCACGGGGTTTGCGCGCGCAGGGCTTTATAATTTTTATCCATGCGCCACATGAGGTGCGGGAGCCAGGCAATGCCGCCCTCGAGGGCGACAAACTTGAGCGTGGGGAATTTCTCGAAGACGCCCTCGCACACGAGCGAGTTGACGTGCGCCATGTAATTTATCGGGAGAATATTGTGCCACTCGAAGTAACGCGTGGGCCGGCCGGCCGGGGTGACGTTCGGCGCGGTGCCGGCGCCCTCGCTGCCGGGGTGAATGGCGACGGGCAGCCCCTGCTCAGCCGCCGCCTCGTAGATCGGGTGAAAAAAACGCTGGCCGAAAAGCCGACTGGAACCGCTCGCCATCAGCACCTGGGAAATTTGCGGGTGCCCGCCCCATTTCCGAATCTCGCGCGCCGCGGCGGCGGGATCGGAGTGGTTGACGATGATTGAGCCCCGGAAGCGCGGGGAGAACCCAAGCCAGGTCGCGACCAGCCATTCGTTCAATGCGGAGGCCAGAGCGTTGGCGTAGTCCGGATCGTCGTGCAACGAGAGCGAGAGCATCCCCGAGCCAGTGAGAATCGCGTAGTCGATGTGGTAGCGATCCATGTGGTCCTTCATCAGGAACGCGGGGCTGCTACCGGGGCCACCGCTGCCATCGTCGGGCCGCGCATCTTCGCGGAGCACGCCGACGGGCGAGGAGTAGCCGGCCCATGGGATGTTCATTCCGCGGGCTTTCACTTCTTCGCGCCAGTATTTCGGCAGGAAAGGCAGGAGGTCGTTGGGCGACGCGAGCGCGTTGTGCACGTCGGAGTCGATGAGTTTGAGCGCGGACGGGGCGTTTGTCATGGCGGGAAGGATTAACCCGAAAAACTCATATCAACATTCAACCAAGGCATGAGCCACAGAGAACACGGAGCTCGGTCACAGAGTTCACAGAGCAAGACACGATGTTTGGCTCTGTGAACTCTGTGTCCGCGCTCTGTGCTCTCTGCGGCAAAAAAATCTTCACGAAAAGTGTGATGCATGCGGGTTAAGCTATCAACGGGCCGAAACCACGCGGATATTTTCCTCGTTCACGGTTTGGGCAGCAGGGCGGTGAGGTCGGCGACAAACACCCCGCGCGTGCCGCCTTCAAACCCGTTGAATGCGACGAAGCGCCCGCTGCGATCCCAGGCGGGATGCGGGTCCACGCGAAACTCCCCGGCCTTCATGGAGACAAAAATATTCACCAGGGTGCGCTCGGTACCGTTCGCCGTGTCCAGCAGGCGGAGCGGCGAGGTCCCATCGCCCGCGGCGACCGGTTCGTCGGGATAGGCATCGGTGATAAAAAACGGTCGCCCCGCGGGGTGCTGCGAAGGATGGCCCGAGCCGGGCGTGAACACGACTTTGAGATCGGTGCCATCGGCGCGCACCGTGATCAGTTCCAGGCCCGGCTTGCCATCGACATCGAGATTCATCGAGAGGCGTTCGCCGTCGGCCATCCAGTTGATGTGATGTCCGCCCTTCGCCCATTGGGCGGGGCTGACGGCGGTCCGCAAATCCGAGCCGTCGGGCCGCATCGTGATGACGGCACGCAGGCGGCCCTGCGGCAGCGCGGCGCGTATGGGATTCCGATCCTTCCGCGCGGTCCACTGCACCGTGGTCAGGAGCCGGGTGCCCTGCGGATTCCATTTTACCTGAAAGCAGTAGTATTCGAAATCCTCCGGGTGGGGGATCGCGATGCTCGGCACGGTTTTCTCATAAATCTCGCGGAGCGTCACGATGCGGCGGCTCACGCCGGAGGCGACATCGGTGATCTCCACGCCGTCGGTCGCCACCGGTCCGATGTTAAGCGGGGGCATCGCGCTCTCGGGCACGACCACGCCATACCCCACTTGCGCGCGGCGCGAGGCGACCAGGTTATAGGACGCGAGCTGCTTCCCGTCCGGCGAGACCATGAAAACCGTGCCACCGAGTCGACGCGAGGCACCGGTCAGCGGGTTGAGTTGAACGGCGAAAGCCTCCCACGTCGCCGGGTCAACGTCGTTGAAATAGAGCTCGGCGTCGGTGGCGCCCCATTGGACGTTGGCGCCCAATTGCATTTCGTAGCCGCGCGAGGTGGCGACCACCCGCTCGCCGCCCGCCACCAAATCAATGACCACCACTTCACCCGCTTCACCCGCCTGCGGGGAACGATCTTCGCGGGGGAAACGGAACACCGCGAGATACCGCCCCGACGGACTGAAGGGCGACGTATCGAAGAACCGCTGGATCGTGCGGGCGGAACTCACCTGCACGATGCGGGCACCGGCGACGGCGGCCGGGTGCGCGGGAAACTTATCCCAGCTCGGTGTCAGCAACGTTTCGGCCGCGACCGCGCTTTGCAGGACAAGGAGGGCCGAGAGGGCGAAGAGGCGGGATTTCATGGGCGATGAATTAGAACGAGATCTTCGTCGTCAGCGTGAACTTGCGGCCCTCCGCGATCGACCACACTGGAATTGAACCATCGGGATTGATCGCGGCGGGAACGAGTTCGTCGTTCGTGAAGAGGTTGCGGACGTTCAGCTGCACTTTGAGGCCGTATTTTCCGCGAAGGATCTTGGTTTGATAAGACAGCCAGGCGTCGTAGCGGGTCTCCTCCGGGCCATAGTAAGGATTCCGGACATCCGAGATGCGGATGTCGCTCGGCAGCGCCGCGCCGCCCGCGGGCACGGGAGTCAGATCGGCGCGGAAGCTGGCCACCGGGTAACCGAGCGCAGCTTTGTCGAGCCAGCGCACGCCGGCACCCAAGCCCCAGCCTCTCAGGCGCTCCGTTTGGAAATCGTAGTTGCCGACGAAATTCGCGCGCCAGCGGCGCAGTTCGTGCACGGCCGCGCCATCGCCCGACGCGGCGGTGTTGAAGGGGTTCAACACGGTGCGCTGGAAGGTCGCGGCAAACATATTGGGCTCCGTCCGGCTGCCGATCAGCGGAATGGCTGCTTGGGAAAGCGGGATTTGATACGCCCAATCTTTCAGCCACTCGGTCGCAACGGGCTGGCCCGAAGCGGTGTTCGTGCCGAACAGCAGCTGGCGGGTGGCCGAGCCGGTGTTGCTCCGGACGGATTTCTGCTCCGACACGTTGAGGACAAACGAGAGTCCCCGTGTCGGCCGAAACATCACTTCGAGCTCTTTGCCTTTGCTCACGAAATCGCTCGTGTCCTGCACGCCCGGGTTGACCGAGGAGGGCGTACCGTTCTGCAACCGCCAGTTGAAAAGGGTGAGCAATGCCTGCGGGGGCGAAACGTAGCCGACGGGAAAACC
>JBDSSU010000021.1:0-11366 GCA_039928635.1 Opitutaceae bacterium
ACATTCTCTCGCGAGTGTGCGTTGCGATCTCAGCAATCACTTTCGCTGTTCGAATTCCGACGGCGAGCCCGGCCGCCCAGCCCACGGGAGGATTGCAGGAGCAACCGCTGGCGCCGCGCTCCGGCCCGCGCGGGGCGACTTTGTTCTCGGTCATGCCGCCGGCTCAAACCGGGGTCGTGACGGAGAATCGCTACGCCGACCCGAAGATGTGGTGGGAGAAGTTTCAGGAATTCACCGTGGGTGCCGTTGGAACGGGAGTGGCCGTCGGTGATTACGATGGCGACGGCCGTCCCGATTTGTTTGTGGCGAGCAAAACCGAGGGCTGCCGGCTTTTCCGAAACCTCGGCAATTGGAAATTCGCCGACGTCACCGCGAAAGCGGGGGTCGGAGCGGCAGCTGGGATCTGGATTCAAGGAGTGACTTTCGCCGACGTGAACAACGATGCGCGGCTCGATGTTTATGTCTGCCGTTTCGGGGCGGCGAACCTCCTGTTCATGAATCAGGGCGACGGCACGTTTAAGGAAGAGGCGCAGCAGCGCGGACTCGCGGTCAACGATTCGAGCGGCATGGCGGGGTTTTGTGATTACGACCGCGACGGATGGCTCGATGTTTATGTTCAGACCAATCTGCTCGACTCGGCCGCGCATCCGAACGGCCAGCGTGATTACCTCTTTCACAATAACGGCGACGGGAATTTCACGAACGTCTCGGACCGGGCCGGGATCAAAGGCGAATCCCAGGGTCATTCCGCGACTTGGTGGGACTACGACAACGACGGCTGGCCCGATCTGTACGTGGCGAATGACTTCGCGGTGCCCGATGTGCTCTATCGCAATAATCGCGACGGCACGTTCACGAACACCATCGATCGGGCCGTCCCGCACACCCCGTTCTCGTCGATGGGCGCGGATCTCGGGGATGTGAACAACGATGGGCTGATCGACTTCTTCGTGGCGGACATGGCGGCCACCTCTCACGAGAAGGATCAGCGGGGCATGGCCGATTCACGGGCGGGAGCGCGGTCACGCGACGAAACCCCGGAGATCGCGCCCCAGTATTTGCGCAATGCACTGTATCTGAACACGGGCACGGGCGTGATGCAGGAGGGCGCTTTTCTGAGCGGACTGGCGGCGACGGATTGGGCGTGGTCGGCGCGCTTCGAGGATTTGGACAACGACGGGCGGCTCGATCTTCACGTCACGAACGGCATGGTCCGCGAACTCCACAACGCTGATCTCCTCGCGCGGATGATGCTGGCGGAAAGTCCCGCCGAACGGGTGCGGATCATGCGGACCAGCCCGGTCCTCGCAGAACCGAATCTCGCGTATCGGAATCTCGGTGATCTGCGTTTCGAAGACGTCAGCGCCGCGTGGGGACTCGATCAAAAAGGCGTGAGCTTTGGCGCCGCTTTCGGCGACTTCGACGGCGACGGAGATCTCGACCTCGTCTTCTCCAATTATCAGGCGGGCGTCACCATTCTCCGCAACGACAGCGATTCCGGTCATCGCGCCGTCTTCGAGCTGAAGGGCAACGTCTCGAATCGTTTCGGAGTGGGCGCCACGATTCGCCTCGAAAGCGCTTCGGGGGTCCAGGTGCGGCAGCTGGTGCTCGCGCGAGGCTATCTCTCGAGCAGCGAGCCCACCTTGCATTTCGGTTTGGGAAACGACGAACGCATCAAACGCGTCACGATCTTCTGGCCAAGTGGTCACGGCCAAACCTTCGAGGATCTCCCGGCCGACCGGCGCTTCACCCTCACGGAACCGTCCATCCCGAATCCAGCGCGTCCCCAAAGCCCCGCTCACGAAGGGCAATTCGCCGAGGTCAGCGCGAAGGTGAACTTCGCCGTTCGCTCCATCGAGCCGGACGTCGACGAGGTTTCCGTCCAACCTCTGCTGCCCTTCCGCCACAACCGCATTGGCCCGAGCCTCGCGATTGGTGATCTCAACGGCGACGGACGCGATGACGTGGCTTTGGGAGGAAACGGCAAGGTGGCGACGAGCCGTGCGCTCGCTGAGGCGGGCTCGCGCTTTTCTGCACCGGAGAAACTAGTCGCCAACGATTCGGCCTCAGCCGGCGTCAACGACGGGCCGTTGCTGATCCTCGATGTCGACGGAGACGGTGCGAACGATCTGCTCGTGACGAAAGGGGGCGCAAGCCTCCCGGCGGGCGCGCGGGACTACCAAGCCCGCTTGTTGATGAACGATGGCCACGGCGCCTTCCGAGCTGCACCCGAGGGACAAATGCCAGCGCTTCCGATCAGCGTCGGCGCCGCCGCGGCGGCGGATTTCGATCGCGACGGGCGCCTGGACGTTTTCCTCGGCGGTCGGGTCGTGCCAGGACAATATCCCGCAACGCCCCCGAGTGTGCTGCTCGCCAATCGCGGAGGAAAATTGGTGGACGTCACGTCATCGATCGCGCCTGCGCTCGCTTCCGTGGGAATGGTGACAGCCGCGCTCTGGTCCGATGTCGATGCCGACGGCTGGCCCGACCTGCTCGTGGCGATCGAGTGGGGGAAGGTGAAATATTTTCACAACGAACAGGGAAAATCTTTCGAGGATCGGACCGATGCGGCCGGTTTCGGTGCGGCCGGGTTCGGCTGGTGGACAGCGCTGGCCGCGGCGGATTTCAATGGTGATGGGAAACTGGATTACGTCGCTGGCAACGCCGGCTTGAATACGCAGTACCACCCGACCCCCTCGCATCCCGCGCTTCTGTTCTACGGGGATTTCAAAGACGGCGGCACGCCGCAGATCCTCGAAGCGCATTACGAAGGTGAGCGGCTCCTGCCCTGGCGGGCGCGCAAACAGCTGACGGCGGCGATTCCGGAGATCCGAAGACGCTTCGCGAAGAACAACGACTACGCGCGCGCGACGCTGCCGGAGCTGGTCGGTGAGCCGCGCCTCGGAGCGGCGCAGCGTTTCGCGGCGACGGAATTGCGCAGCGGAGTTTTCCTCAGCCAGCGAGATGACAAATTTGTTTTCGAACCGTTGCCCCACCTCGCGCAGATCTCCCCGCTGCAAAGTCTCGTCGCAGGTGATTTTGAAGGTGACGGCTTGGCGGACATCTACGCGGTGCAGAACTCCTACGCGCCGGTCCCGGCCATTGGCCGGTTTGATGGCGGGCTGAGCCAGTTGCTCCGCGGCGATGGCCACGGGCACTTCACGCCTGTCGCGCCGGCGGAGTCCGGTCTGGTCGTGAGCGGTGATGCCAAGGCTCTGGCAGTGGTCGATTTCAATCAGGACGGCTGGCCGGATTTTCTTCTGACGCGCAACAACCGCACCACGCTCGCGTTTGAAAATCGGCCGGCAGCCGGGCGAAACTTTCTGCGCCTCACGTTGCGTGCTCCCCACGGGAATGCGACCGCCGTGGGAGCGCGGGTGACGGTGGAATTCGCGGATGGAGGGACTCAGGTGAGCGAGATCACGGCGGGAGGCGGCTCGGCGAGCCAATCGGCGGCGACGGTCTTTTTCGGTTACCCCGACGAAAATCCTCCGCGAGCCGTCACGGTCCGGTGGCCGTCGGGCGCGAGATCGAGCCACCCGATAGCAGCCGGACAAAAGATGGTGACGCTCTCGGCTCCGGCTCCCTGATCGGGCCGGGTCACTTCGGCGGCGCGTAACGCACGTAGGCGAGCTCGCGGCTGTCGGGCGACCAGGAGGGTACGTTGATCGTGCCCTGGCCGCCGAAGAGTTTGACGAGCTCAGTGATGTCGCCGCCGGCCATCGGCATGAGTCGCAGACTGACCTCCTTGTCCGCCGGGTGACCTTTTACGTCGGGCGCGTAAGAAAGCAGAACGAGCCATTTTCCGTCGGGCGACGGGTGCGCGAACCAATTGTTAGATTCATCGCGGGTGATCTGCTCGAGCGCGGTGCCGTCCGGATGCATCCGCCAAATTTGCATTCGGCCCGTGCGATCCGAATTGAAGTAAATCCACTTTCCATCGGGCGAGTAATCAGGGCCATCATCGAGACCGTCGGTCAACGTGAGACGCTGTTCGACGCCGCCGTCGGTCGGGATGGTGAAGATGCCAAACTTCCCTTCGCGTTTGGCGCAGTAGGCGAGGGTTCTTCCGTCGGGTGACCAGCCGTGCCAGTAGGACGGCGCAAGGGGCGTGATCTCGCGCGGCGCACCCCCGGTCGCCGGCAGAAGGTAGAGGCGCGACTGGCCGTCTTGCGTTTGATCGCTGATGACCAAACGCGTGCCGTCGGGGGAGAGACCGTGGTCGTTGTTGCAGCGCACGGCGAAGCCCGTGTCGATTTTCTCGGGTGTGACCGTGCCCGTGAGCGCGAGACGGTAGATCAGACCACCGCCATTGAAAATCAGGGCGGCGCCATCGCGGGTCCAGTTGGGCGCTTCGATCACCGTGTCGGTCTCGTAGACCCGGCGATACTGGCGGGAAGCGATCGTGACGATTTCGAGTGAGCTGCGCATGGGAATTGCGGGCGAGTGTTAACGGAGCGAAAGCATGCGCCGGATTTCGGCGGCGTGATTTTGGGCGCCTGTTTTTTCCGCGATGCGCAGGCCGCTCTCGAAAACCTGTCGGGCCTCGGGATCGCGCTGCGTGGCCAAAAGCGTTTTGCCGAGGAGGACGTAACCCTCCGCGTCGTTTGGCTCCGCGCTGACATAGCGTTCGAACGCGGTCGCGGCTTCGGCGAATTTCTGCAGCTTGATCGCCAGCAAACCGCTCTCGCGAAGAAGCGGCGGGAAATCCGGCAAAGCTTCCAGACCGCGTCGGAAAATGGTTTCCGCGCCGGCGAAATTTCCGGTGTCGTTCGCGGCGCTTCCTTTCAGCAAATGCCACGTCGCGAAAAGCAGGCGCGTTCCCGCCTCCTCTGGTTGGAGGCTGTAGAGCCGCTCCACGTGCTGCCCGGCGGCGGCGACATCTCTGGCTTCGAGGGCAAGGCTCGCGAGAAAGCGCAGTGCGTCGGGATAATCCGGCCGCATGGCCAGGGCCTTCTCCACCGCAGCGCGTGCCGCATCACGGT
Source organism: Opitutaceae bacterium (assembly GCA_039928635.1). GTDB lineage: Bacteria > Verrucomicrobiota > Verrucomicrobiia > Opitutales > Opitutaceae > DATAKE01. The sequence continues at coordinate 4,986 of JBDSSU010000021.1, forward strand.
CGCCCGCCGAGAGCAGGCAAAACCCCAGTTGGTAGTGGGCTTCGACGAAGGTCGGTTCCAGCCGGACTGCTTCCCGAAATTCCGGCAACGCTTCGGCACTTCTGCCGGCGTCGCGCAGCGTGAATCCGCGCGCCGCATGCAGGCCGGCATCCCGGGGCCAGCGCACCAGCGCGGCTTGCAGGGAAGCGAGAGCTTCATCCGTGCGGTGTTGCAGGCTGAGCAGGCGCGCGAAACGCGCCCAGAGAAGCGGGTCATCCGGAATTTCCCGCGTGGCTTGTTCGAGGACGGCGAGCGCGTCGGCGGGTCGGCTCAGCAATTCGTAAACGTGAGCGAGGGAATCCCGCAGGGTGGCATCGGCTGGCGCGAGCGGGATCGCCTGCTTCAGCAGCGTTTCCGCTTCCGGGAGGCGATGCTCACGAAACGCCGCGACGGCCATCAAGCTGAGCCGGGCGGAGTCGAAACAGTAGGGCGCGAGCGCGTCGATCCACGGATCCCCGTTTTCCAGTTCGCGATCGGCGATGTTCAACCGCTGGCGTTCCCGGGTTTCCTCCGCGACGTCGCCCGCGGCGCGATGCAATTCGCCCAGAAGCTCGTGCAGCTGTTTGATCTGCGGGTGGGCGCGAGCGAGTGCCGTCAGTTCGCGGCGGAGATCTCCGCGGGTTCCGAGCCGGGCGTCGAAGGAGAGGAGCGCGAATTGTGCTCGCACGTTATCGGGATGCAGCGCGAGGGCTTTTTGGTACGCCTCGCGCACGTCAGGGCCCGGAGCATTTCTCTTCGCGAGAGCGTCGGCCAGCCGCAGCCACGCGGAGGAATAGGACGCGTCGAGCGCGAGGGTGGCACGCAGGAGATCTTCCTCACCGCTGGCGTCTCCGGCGCGCCGACGCAGGTCGGCCAGCAAGTACGGCCAGAGCGCACGCGCGGGTTCGAGTTCACGTAGCCGTCCGAGCGTCTCGCTTGCTTCGGCGGCGAACCCATTCGCGAAATAAAGTTTCGCCAGCTCGGTGAGCGGGCCCACGGGATTTTTCCCGGTGCGAGCTTCGGTCGTGGCCGGCTGCAGCCGTTGTCGCAACGCTTCCGGCCAACGACTCAGGTCGGGGATCGCGGGCACTCCGGCGGTCGCGACCGTCGCGCCGACCCGCCGCTGCTGGAGATAGAGGGCGCCGCCGAAACTCCCGGCGATGATCACGAGCAGGATCGCGCTGAGAATGAGAGGGCGCTTTTGCACAGGAAAAAGAAATCACGGCTGACGCCGCCACAGGGTCACGCGGCTCATCTGCTTGAAAGGCGGGTAGGCATGAAAACCACCGGTGACGAGGACCGGCACCCCGTTACCATCAAGGTCGCCGACCGCCACCGTGATGAGATGCGTCGGCTCCCGGGCGAGCGCTACGGGCGTGAATTTTTCGTGTCCGTCATTCAACCACGCCATCAGCCACACGGCCTGCGGGTCATTCTCGTGGTTGAAACCCGAGACGGTGACGAGGTCGACGAAGCCGTCGCCGTTGAGGTCGGCGCAAACGGGACTGTAGCAACCGGGCATGTCGCCGATGCGGTGGTAGACGAACTCCCCGCCGCCGCGGTTTTCCAACCATTGCAATCCGTGCCACGGCGCGGGTCCGGTGAAGCCGGTGTTGAAACCATCACCGTTGCTGGCGACGAGATCGGGACGGCCGTCGCGATTGAGGTCGCCGACTTCGAGCCCGCTGCTGCTCCAGGATTCGTCCTGTGCTTTCCAGAGGATGCTGGCGCGAAATTTCCCCCCGCCCGAGTTTTGGAAAAGGTGAATGGCTTCGGCATCCTGCGACACGAGGGCGGCGAAATCCATCCGGCCATCCCCATCGTAATCGGCCACGGGGGTCATGATCGTGCCCGGCGCATCAAGGAGCTGGTGGCTGCGAAATTCCCAGTTACCGAGATTCTCCATCCAGCGGATCTCGCCCTGGGAATAGCCAAACTGCCCGACCACGAGATCGAGCCGTCCATCGCCATTGAAGTCAGCGGCGCGAACGTCGGTCACGCGCGCGATGTGCTCGGCGAGCACGCGATTCCGAAAACGACCATCGCCGAGATTCTCCATGACGATCACCTGCCCGATGCGATCGTTGTTCGGCAGGACAATGCCCATGCTCGCGACGAGCAGATCGAGGCGACCATCCTGGTTCAAATCACAAACGGCAACGTGGGCCGGGCCGGACACGGGATCGCCGATGGGGCGTTCCGTAAAAACGCCGCGGGGGAATTGGCGAATCCAGTTAACGGTGCCCGCCGTGGCATCGCAGACGAGAATGTCGTTCATCCCGTCCTGATCGAGATCGGCAATCGCGAGGTGCGTGATCACGGGATTTCCGACCATGGGCAATCCGATGGCTCTTGGAGAATAGGCGAGCGGGGGTGGCGACCGTGGAATGGTTGGGGCAGGAGTGGTGGAAATTGGGGCGCTCCCTTGCGGCGGGCGGAGGAGCATGAGGGCGAGCGTTCCGAGCGCGACGGCGGCGAGGGCACTCAGCGCGCCCAACCACACTTTGACTGCTCGCGAAGTGCTCACGGGACAGAGCGCGAAAAGCTAACCATGAGGCTGAGGTCGAAAGAGGGGAGGTGCATTAATTACGGTCGCGGGGGAAGAAACGAGTTGGGGGTTGCCGGCCGCGAGACGCGTCAGAAACCAAAGAAACCTCTTCCGGCGCAAACAAAAGTTAGGACTTCGCTGCCGAGCGGCGTGTGGCATCGGCTGCGGCTTTCCGAGCCGAATTCAAGCGCTGGTCTCGCGTGCAGCCCAGATCAAGAGGCGCTTTCTTCTTCAGCGCGAGGGTGGAGCCGAGGAGGGGTCGCGGGGGGGCGGTGTCGCAGCGGGAAGATGGCAGATCCACGCACTGCACCGGTTGGCAGGAGACAGGCCTTTATCACGGGGCTTTGAGGCCGATTGGGGTAACGCCGATTACCCGGCGCGAGGTCCTGCAACGTTCTCATTTTTCGGACAAACGTTCTCATTACGGGGACGTCTGTCATTCGCTACCATCCTCCTCCCTGATGCCTCCTCTGGACTTTTCCCCGCCTAATGTCTTTCCCGCCAAATTTCGTCTGGGGTGCTGCTGCGGCTGCCATGGCAAACCCCCGGCGCGGCGAATCGCGCGACGTTAACCGCTCCCCTTGCGTTTCCCCCGAGCCTGGATTGGGCCCGACTCGTGCTCAGACTTGGTCCAGCTCCGGAGCTCCGCCGGCTTTTATGAGGGCTTCGTTCGCGCCGTTCTTCCCACGACTAAAATCACGCGTTCATCTTGAAGTCTTTCTCGCTTAGCACCGTCGATTGGGAATTTCGCGATTGCTCCGAAGCCGCATGGCTCCCAGCCGTGGTGCCCGGTTGCGTGCATACCGATTTGCGGCGGGCCGAAAAAATTCCCGATCCGTTCTGGGGCAACAACGAAGCCGACCTCCAGTGGATCGAGCACCGCGATTGGGAATATCGCTCCACGTTCACCGTGCCGAAGGGATTCCTCGAAGACGAAGAGGCGGAGCTGGTGGCCGACGGGCTCGATACGGTCGCGACCGTCCGACTGAACGGCCAGGAGATCGGTCGCACGGACAACATGTTCATCGGTCATCGCTGGCCGATAAAATCCCTGCTCCGCGCGGGCGCGAACGAGCTGACGATCCGTTTCGGCAGTGCGATGAAGTACCTCAACACGCATCGCACCGACCACCAGCCGAAGGAGTTCAACGATTCCGTCGGCCGCTGTCAGGTGATTCGCAAGGAGCAGTGTCAATTCGGCTGGGACTGGGGTCCGCGCTTGGTGACCGCGGGCATCTGGCGTGATTTGCGGTTGGAGTCGTGGAGCGGGAACCGCCTTGAAGGGGTTCGCGTGCAGCAAACGCACGCGGACGGCGCCGTGACGTTGCAGCTGACCGCCGAGCTCGTGCGGCCGGAGCCGAAGGCGTTGTGCCGGTGGCGGCTTTCGCTGGGAAGCGTCCGGGTGGGCGAGGGCACCGGGTCGAAGGTTCGCATCGAACATCCGCAGCTTTGGTGGCCGAACGGGCAGGGTGAACAACCGCTGTACACCCTCGAAGTCGAAGTGCTCGCCGCGGATGGCGTGGTCCGGGGGCGCTGGCTGCGCAGGCTCGGGCTGCGGACCTTGCAGCTGGATCGCCACGCTGATGCCGCCGGGGAGACGTTTCAGTTCGTCGTGAATGGCCGCGCGATTTTTGCGAAAGGCGCGAATTGGATTCCCGCCCACAGTTTCGTGGCGGGACTCACGCGGGAGAATTACGCGCGGGATCTCCGGAGCGCGGCGGAGGCCAACATGAACATGCTCCGCGTTTGGGGCGGGGGGATTTACGAGAGCGAGGATTTCTACGATCTCTGCGATGAGCTGGGATTGCTCGTCTGGCAGGACTTCATGTTCGCCTGCTCCATCTATCCGGCGGACCGCGCATTTCAGCGCAGCGTCGAGTGCGAGGCGGAACAGCAGGTTCGCCGCCTCCGGCACCGCGCGTCGCTCGCGCTGTGGTGCGGGAATAACGAAATCGAGCAGCTGAACGCCGAGCTGTTGCAGCAGCCGGTGCTCCGCAGGAACTACGATGCGATCTTCCACCGCATTCTGCCGAAAGTCGTGCAAAGTTGCGATGGCGCGACGCCGTACTGGCCCTCGTCCCAGTATCGCGGTGACGGCGACAACACGCCTCAGGCCGGGGAAAAACGCGGCGACACGCATTTCTGGGAGGTGTGGCACAGCCGGAAACCGGTGAAGGATTACGAGAAGTGGCGTTTCCGTTTCTGCTCTGAGTTCGGGATGCAGAGTTACTGTTCGCCCGAAACGCAGGCGACGTTTTGCCCGGCGGACGACGGCAACGTGTTCGGCGCCGCGATGGAAAACCATCAGAAGAATCGCGGGGGCAACCAGGTGATTCTCGATTACGTGTCGCGCCGCTATCGTTTTCCGAAGTCGCAGGAGGCGCTGATCTATCTCTCCCAGCTCAACCAAGCCTACTGCATGCAGACCGGCGTGGAGCATTACCGCCGGCAGATGCCGCATTGCATGGGCGCGCTGTACTGGCAACTCAACGACTGCTGGCCGGTGGCGTCGTGGAGCTCCATCGAGTTCACGGGCCGCTGGAGGGCGCTACAACACGTCGCCCGACGTTTCTTCGCGCCTGCGCTCGTGAGTGCACACGTGCCGGGGGATGAATCCTCGGGGATTGGCAACTATCGCCACTCGAGCGTGGACGAGGTGCACCTCTACACCGTCTACGACCGTCCGGAGAAAGCGGAAGGTTTGCTCCGCTGGGATCTGTTTCATGTCGACGGCCGCGTGCTGCTGACCGGAAAAAAATCCGTGGTCCTCCGGTACGGGGAAAGCACGAGGCAAAAAACCCTCGGTCTCGCAAAGTTGCTCGCGCAACACAGCCGCGATCGCGTGTTTCTCCGCATCGCGCTCGAAATCGGCGACCAGCGCGTGAGCGAGGATTCAGTCTTCCTGACGCCACCGCGATTCATCACTCTGCCCCCGGCGCGCACGCGGGCCGTCATCAAGCTGGCAAATCCGAAACGCGCGACGATCACGTTCACGTCGCCGGTGTTTCAACACCGGTTCACCTTCGACTTCCCCGGGGTCCCGCACCGCTCGAACGACAATTATTTCGAGCTCTTCCCCCGCGAGGCCCGGACGATCGAGGTGGCGTTCAGGCGAGCGCAGACGCTCTCCCGCCTCGAACGCGTGCTGACCCATCAATCGCTCGTCGACACGTATTAGCCGGCCTTGGTCGGTGCCAGATCCCGTCGAACCGGGTGCACGGGGGGAGCCGGAGATCTTCTTCGCCCGCTGAAAGGCCGTCGCTTTGGCGGAGATGAGTGCAGAGCTGAAAACGCGGCGCGCGAGTGCGAACCCGGGCGCCGCCTGACGCGTCATCGCTTCCGTGGGAGCGCGAGACCTCGCGCGAAGGTTTGCTTCCCGCCCGGGCGCACACAATTTCGGCCGCGATGAGACCCCAGGTGCTGTTGGTTTTTCAAACGCGTTTTGAAGAGTGCGTGGGAATGTTGAAGGGCATCATGCATTACGAGCGTACGCACCAGCTGTGGGCGGCCTTTCATGATGATGAAGCTCACGCGGAGACCGACCCCCACTGGTTGCGGAGCAAAAAATGGCACGGCGTGATCAGCCGGCACACCACGCCCACCTTGGTGAAATTATGCGGAGAGCTGAAGATCCCGCTGGTGGACCTTAACGATGTGGATCCTTTTCCCGGCGTGCCGAAGATCCGGCCCGACAATGTTGGGCTGGGTCATCTGGGAGCGGAGCATTTCATCGAGCGCGGTTACGAGACATGTGGATTCACCGGCTTTTCCAACCAGGGTTGGTCCTGCGAGCGGCGCGACGGCTACGTCGAGGC
>JBDSSU010000022.1:0-12459 GCA_039928635.1 Opitutaceae bacterium
CCGGTTTGAAGAACCAGTTTTAAGGAAACGGGCGTGAGGTTTCTGATGCGGAGGGGTATTTGTGCTCATTTTTTATTGGCTGCGTTTGTCAACTGAGGAAAGAGGGGGGACGAGGCAAGCTAGGTACGGCGCTTGGCGACGACATACCCCCGGGCGACGCACAGCGTCAGCGCCAAACGTACGACGACCAAGTTTGAACTGCTCCGTGACATGGGGAGGGGTATCGCCCGGGCGAAACAATCCGGTGAGCCGGAGGAATTACGAGACGAAACCGCGTTCAGTCCTGCACGAGGAACCACTGATGAGTTTCCTCAACAACGAAACGTTGAACACCCGTTCCGCTGATTGCCTCTGGTATTTGGAATTGAGGTCGGCTGATCGCAGACCGAGACAAAGCTCGCTTGAATCCTCTGCGGGCAAGCGGGTCTTCATTCGATTCGTCAGTCCGCCAACTTCCCCGCCGCTCCTTGTTCGACTTCTTGACAAGTGCTCCACGCGGCTGTGCGGTAGCCGCCGCCCCACGCGAAATCTTCCCCGCTTTCGCACCCGTTCCCTCCGCGCGCGAAGACGCCTCGCGACTTCAACTGCCCCCACCATGTCTCCCACCCCTGAACCGCAACGCGTGACCCGGCGCCAGGCGCTCACGTCGTTTGCGCTCGCGGCGGGCGGGGCCATCGCGGCGACCAGCGTTCGCGCGCAACCGGCGGCACTCTCTTCCGCGACGCCACCTCCATCCGCACCAGACCCCGCTCCGGGCGGCGCGTCCACCGCCGGAGCGGCTGCCGCCGCACCCATTAGTGTCCCGCAATATCAGGAACGCGCCAAGGGCATGGCCTCCACTTCCGCCTGGGAGTTTTACGACAGCGGTTGCGCGGACGACGTCACGGTCCGCTGGAACCGCGAGGCCTTCACGCGCGTGCGGCTCGAAAGTCGCGTGATGGTCGACGTCGAAAAGATCGACACCCGCATCAAGCTGCTTGGCCACGAACTCCCGCACCCCATCCTGCTGGCGCCGGCGGCCTCGCACATGCTCGTGCACCCGGAGGGCGAAGTGGCGACGGCGCGCGGGGCCAGCGCCGCCTCGGCGATCATGGTTCTCAGCACCAATTCGAATCGCACGGTCGAGGCTGTTGCCGCGGCCGCGACTCAGCCGCTGTGGATGCAGCTTTACGTGAGCCGCGATCGCGACATCGCGAAAGAGTTAATTCAGCGGGTCGATGCCGCCGGCTACAAGGCACTGTGCGTCACGGTCGACCAACCGGTGATCTATACCCGCGATCGCGTCGTGCGGGGAGGTCCAGCCTTGCCGCTGCCGAATGTCCGGCGACCTGTCGCCGGAGCCACGGCATCGAGTGGCGGGCGCACCCGTTCACTCACTTGGAAGGATCTCGAGTGGTTCCGCTCCGTCACAAAAATGCCGATCATCCTCAAAGGCATCCTCCACCCGGATGACGCGGAGCAGGCGATCAAGGCCGGGGCGGACGCGATCATCGTTTCGAACCACGGCGGGAGGGCGCTCGATGGAGTCGCCGCCACGATTGATGCCCTGCCTCGCGTTGCACAACGCGTGGCCGGGCGGATCCCGATTCTCATGGACGGTGGCATTCGGCGGGGCGGAGACATCGTGAAGGCCCTGGCGCGCGGTGCGAATGCCATCTTGATCGGACGGCCGTATCTTTACGGTCTTGCCGTCAACGGGAGCGAGGGCGTGCGCCATGTGGTGCAGATTCTCCGCAACGAGCTGGAATCGGCCATGGCTCTCACCGGCAAAACTTCGATTGCCCAGATCGACCGGTCCGCGCTGTGGCCGGATAATCCATGAGCAGCCCGGCCGCGTTGGGGCAGAGTTTCGTTGAAAGACGCCGGCGAGTTCACCTCCGTCCTGCGCGAATGGATCGGACTCGCGACGCCTTTTCCCGGCAATCCCGATCCGCGCGCCAGGTTGAACGAATTTTTTGAAATAGGTTCCTAACCCAGATTCCACTCCAGCTTCCTTTTTTCTCCCATGCATTGGATTCAAAACTACACCCCGGTCGGCGGCGTCGGCACCTCGGCGCTCATTGCTTCCATCCCCGTCGTTCTGCTTCTCGTCATGCTCGCGTTTTTTCACGTGCGTGCCCATCTCGCCGCGCTCGCCGCGCTGGGGGTCGCGATCGTGCTGGCGGTCTTCGTCTACGGCATGCCCGTCCAGCTTGCTGGCATGGCGGCCCTGAACGGCGCGGCGTTTGGCCTGCTTCCGATCGGGTGGCTGATTCTCAACGCGATTTTCATTTACCAACTCTCGGTTGAGACCGGCCAGTTCGCGGTGCTGCAGAAACAGATCGCGGGCGTTTCCGGCGATCGCCGCATCCAGGCGCTGCTGCTCGCGTTTTCCTTCGGGGCCTTCATTGAGGGCGCAGCCGGTTTCGGCGCTCCGGTGGCAATTAGCGGCGCGCTCATGATCGGTCTCGGCTTCAAGCCGCTGGAAGCGGCCAAGCTCGCGCTGATCGGCAACACGGCGCCCGTCGCCTTCGGCTCCCTCGGCATCCCGCTGGTCACCCTCGCGCCGATCACCGGCCTCGATCTCCTGGATCTGAGCGCCATGGTCGGTCGGCAACTCCCGTTTTTCTCGCTCATCGTTCCCTTCTGGCTCGTTTGGGCGCAGGTCGGCTGGCGCCGGATGATTGCAGTCTGGCCCGCCTGCCTCGTCGCGGGCGGCACCTTTGGGATCATGCAATTTGTGATGAGTAATTTCCACGGCCCATGGCTCGTCGATATTGTCAGCGCCGCCGTTTCCATGATCGCCCTCGTCACGCTGATGCGCTTCTGGCAGCCGAAGGACGAAGTGGTCGCGCAAACCGCCCCCACTCCGATCGCGGCTATCGTTACCGGCCCGGTCGCCACCGGACCGGTTTGGAAGGCCTGGCTCCCCTGGATTTTTCTCACCGGCTTCGTTTTCTGCTGGGGCCTGCCGTTCGTGAAGAACCGGCTCAACGCCTGGTATGCGCCGCAAATTCCGGTGCCGATGCTGCATCTCGCCATCGAGAAAGTTCCTCCCGTCGCGCCCGTGCCCACCGCCGAGAAAGCAATCTTCTCGCTCAATCTGCTTTCCGCCACGGGCACGGCGCTCCTGCTGGCCGGCATCGCTTCCGCCGTCGCCCTGGGCGTCAGCGCCCGTCGCGCGCTCCAGATCTACGGCCAGACTTTGCTCCGCGTCCGCATTTCGCTGCTGACGATATCCGTGATGATGGCCCTCGGCTTCACGACTCGTTTCAGCGGCACGGATACCACGATGGGGCTTGCCATGGCCGGCACCGGGTTCCTCTTCCCGTTCTTCTCGCCGCTCATTGGGTGGCTGGGAGTCGCACTCACCGGCAGCGACACGTCCTCCAATGTCCTCTTCGGTAATCTGCAAAAAATTTCCGCCGAACAGCTGGGCTTCTCCCCGATTCTGATGTGTGCCTCCAACAGCTCCGGCGGTGTCATGGGAAAAATGATCGACGCTCAGAGCATCGTGGTCGCCGCGGTGGCGACCGGCGGCCGCCCCGACAGCCCAAGCGCCGGCACGGTGCTGCGCAGCGTGTTCTGGCACAGCATCGCGCTGGCGATCCTCGTGGGCTTCCTCGTGATGGCCCAGGCGTATCTCTGGCCAGGGATGGTTCCGGGAGCGAAATAGTTTTCGCGCCAGCCCGGCCTTACTGCTTCGGAATCACACTGCTCCCCGCGGGGCGCATGGACTGCCACGCGACCATCCGCCACCCGGCGGCCTCTTTCCGCCAGACGGACATGAAGCGCAACTTTATCTCCGACCACGTCGGACCGAGTTTCTTGCGCATGTCCATTGCCCCCGTGAGCACGATCACATCGGCCGTGACCGACTTCACCTGGACGTCGGACGTTTTCACGTCCGCGTAAGCCGTGTCGCCGGCCGTCATGTTTTTGATGTACTCGGATTTTCCTTCCCGCCGGCCGTCGGAGTGAACGAACAACACATCATCCGCAAAGATTCGCGCCAGCGCGGCCCCGTCACCCGCCATCATCGCCGCCATCCGTGCCTGGTCCGCTCGCAATACCTCCGCGGTACCCACGGTGTCGGCTCCCCGCACCGCCACGGTGAAAAATGCCAGCGCGAGAAAAATCTTCAAAGGAGCGGGGAGGGATTTCATTTCACTGGGGAGTTTCCTGATAGGCATCGCGCAGCACCTGCATCGTGTGCCGCACACGGATCGGTGATCCGCTCTGCTTCAAATGCGTGCGCAGCTGCGTGAGGCAGCCGATGTTTCCGCTGGCGACCACGTCAGCGCCGGTCGCGGCAATCGCCTGCGCCTTTTGCCGCCCGAGCGAAGCGGCCGTCTCCGGTTGATCCAAATTGTAGGTGCCCGCACTGCCGCAGCAAAGATGCGCATTGGGCAGCTCGGCGACCTGCACGCCCGGAATTGCCCGCAACAATCCGCGCGGTTCCTCGCGCACCCCCTGCGCGTTCGCGAGATGACACGCGTCGTGATAGGCGACTTTTCTGGCTGGGCCGCCGCCCGGTTGTTCCCGCAGACCAAGCCGCGCCAGGAAAACGCTGACATCGACAACACGCTTCCGAAACGCATCGGCGCGCGCCTCATCCGGCGTGCCGCGCAGGATCATGTGGTATTCGTGCATCGCGGACCCGCAGCCGGCGGCATTTGTTAGGATCGCATCCACCTCGGCCGGAAAGGCGTTGAGATTTTTTCGCGCAAATTCCCGCGCCGCCCGCAGGTCACCGGTGTGCCACGCCAATCCACCGCAGCATCCCTGGGTTTTCGGCACGATGACTTCCACGCCGTTGCGCGCGAGCACTTCGATCGTCGCGACATTGATATCCGGATCGAGCACCTGTTGCGCACAACCGGCGAGCAACGCAACCCGCGCGCGCCGTTCACCGCGGGCGGGCGCGACGGACGGCAGGTCCACGGCGGGCGGCACGTCATCGGGCGCCAGATCCAGCATCGGACGCAGTGCGCGCGGGACGAGCGCACGCATGCTCTTCCCGAGCTTCGCGCCCGCCAGCGCGAGCCGCATTCGTTTGGGAAACGGAATCGTTTGTCCCGCGAGCCAGCGTCGCAACCGCTCACCCGCGGTGCGCGGCGCTTTCCCCTCCGCTTCGATCTTTGCGCGGTACGGACTGATCAAATCGCGATACGGCACGCCGCTCGGGCAGGCCGGTTCGCACGCCAGGCAGCCGAGGCAGCGGTCGATGTGCACCTGCGCGGCGCTCGCGGGCAGTTCGCCCTCGAGCACCTGCTTCATCAACACGATCCGTCCGCGCGGGGAATCCATTTCCTGCCCAAACTCCTGATACGTGGGGCAGGCCGAGAGGCAGAATCCACAGTGCACGCACGTCTGCACGGCCAGCGCCATCGGTTCGCCCAGCGGGCCGTGCTCTTCAGTTTTGATTTTGTGCAGCATTAAAAAAAGAGGTTTGCCCGTAACATGGCGCGATGCGTCGACGAAGGATTCCCCATTCCCTTCCACGCCTCGCGGCGGCGATCGGACGATTTACTCATCGAGTTTGGGAAAGCGGTTGTTCGGATCGAGCGCCGCCTTCACGGCTTGCATCACTTCGAAGCGCGGATGTTCACCCGGCCATAACGGTGCCTCGCCACTCAGCGTCACCGCCGGCCAGGCCAGCGTGGGCAAGGCACTACCGGCGGGCACCGAGAGATACCCGGTGTTTCCGCCGGCACTCACCCACCCGCGCGCCTCGGCATGTCCCCGCACGACCGCGATGAATTCCGCGATGCGCGACGGAGTCAGAGCCAGTTTCACCACGTTTCCTTCCGGATGCACCCAGCTCATTTCACCGACCGTTTCCCACAAATGCGTCGCCTGCTCACCCGTCAACGCCACCCCCGGCCAGCGTGCGAGGATCTCTTTCGTGAGAGCATCGAGCGCCACCGCTGGGCCGCCGATCCGCATGAAAACCACGTCATCCGCCGCAGGGGCATCAAGGGCATCGATCTCCCAGCGTGCGCCCGCCGCCTCCTGGATCAGACGTTCCTTCGTGGCGGCATCGGGGGCGTCGATCCGCAACGTGCGCAGCTCCGCCGGCCGCGGAAACACTTTGAAAGTCACCTCCACTAGAATTCCAAAACGACCGAGGCTCCCCACGAAAAATTTCGGGAGATCAAAGCCCGCGGCGTTCTTCACCACTTTGCCGCCCATGCGCAGCAGCCGGCCCTCGCCGTCCGCAAATTGCACTCCGAGGATGAAATCCCGCAGCCCGCCAAAGCGAAACCGACCCGGCCCACTCAAGCCGGCTGCGATGGTTCCCCCCAGCGTTGCTCCCCCGGCCACGAGCATGGGATCGAACGGCAGGTACTGGCCGCGCTCCGCCAGCGCCGCGACAATCTGGGCCAGCGGCGTGCCCGCGAGCGCCGTGAAGGTGAACTCGCTCGGCTCGTACTCGACGATCCCGCTCAGCTGCAGAGTCGAGACCCGGGCGAACTCGCTGCCTACATCAGCCAGGCGTGGCTTCGTACCGGCGCCCACCGGGACCACGCGCGGATACGCCCGGATCGTCTCCACGAGCTCCTCCGGCGTCACCGGCTCAAACGTCATTTCCAACTTGCTCGTTTTCATGAATTCGAGAAATGCGATGACTCGAGAAGACGGTGCCGGCGCGTACGCAACTCAGCGCTTTCGCCCTGCCGTCCGTTTTTGCTGGGATCTCCTGGGTTCATTCCCTCGAGATCACTCCGGCTTTTTCCAACGGATGCAGCCCGTGCAAGGTTAAGGCCGGCGCACCACCAGGGGTTGGAAACATTTTCCCCGGGTTCGAAATTCCCAGCGGATCAAACGCCGTCCGCACGCGTTTCATGCACGCAATCTCTTCGGGCGAAAACATGTCGGGCAAATAGTCCCGTTTTTCCACACCAACCCCGTGCTCACCGGTGATCGACCCGCCCATCTCCACACACATTTTCAGGATCCGTCCCGCGAGCGCTTCCGCGCGCTGCAGCGCCCCCGGCTCGCGCCCGTCGTACAGGATCAGCGGATGCAGATTGCCATCGCCCGCATGAAACACATTCGCACAGCGGATGCCCATCTCGCGTGACCACTCGCTGATTTTGCGCAGGGCCTCGCCGAGCTTCCGCCGCGGCACCACGCCGTCCTGCACGATGAAATCCGGTGACAGGCGTCCCACGGCGCTGAACGCACTCTTGCGGCCTTTCCAAATCGCCGCCCGTTCCGCCGGGTCCTTCGCCACCCGCACCTCGACCGCACCGCTCTTTTCCAGAATTTCCGCGAGCCGCACGCGGTCGGCCGCCACCACTTCGCGCGGGCCCTCAAGTTCGACAATCAGGACCGCTTCCGCCCCCGCCGGATACTCCGCGTGCACCGCAGCAATGGCGGCGTCGAGCGCGAGCCGTTCCATGATTTCAATCGCACCCGGCAGCAACCCGCTCGCGATCACGGCGGTCACGGCCTCGCCCGCCTGTTCCAACGTCGCGTAGCCCGCCAGCACCGTGTGAAAGGTCTCCGCTCGCGGGAGCAATTGCAGCGTGACTTCCAAGGCGATTCCAAAAAGTCCCTCGTTACCGACGAAGAGCCCGGTCCAGTCCGGCCCCACCTGCTCACGACTTTCGCCGCCGAACGTTACCACTTCCCCCGTGGCGAGGACCGCTTTCAAGCCGAGCACGTGATTCGAGGTCATGCCGTATTTCAGGCAATGGGCACCGCCGGAGTTGAAAGCCACGTTGCCACCGATCGTGCAAATTTGCTGGCTCGAAGGATCAGGAGCGAAATGTAAGCCGTAAGGCAGCGCCGCGGCCGTGACCGCCAGATTGATCACGCCGGGCTCGACCACCGCGATCCGCTGGGCGGGGTCAACCCGCAGGATTTTGTTGAGGCGATTCAACGCGATGACGATTCCGCCCTCCACCGGCAGCGACCCGCCGGAGAGACTCGTTCCGCTTCCGCGCGCCACGAACGGCAGTTTCTCCTCGTGGCAGAATCGCACGAGAGCAATCACCTCGTCCTGCGTCTCCGGAACCACGATCGCGAGCGGCGTCGCCCGAAACGCCGTGAGGCCGTCGCTTTCATAGGCTGCCAGTTGCGCAGCTCCGCGCATGAATCTCTCCGGTGGCAGCAACGCCTCGAGGCGGCGGAGAACGGCGGGAATGGCGGCGATTTCCATGAGGGGCGCTCGGAAATCATGCGAGCGCACCGACGTCTGACGAGCGCGGAGTTTTGTTCGGCCAATCGTGGCCGCTACGCGATTCCACGTAGGTCGTAAGCCCCGCCTCAGCCGCATCAATGCCTTGAGAAACCACGAATAGACACGAATGGACGCAAATATCAGAGCGAACGGAAAAAATCCGGCGTGGTGGTTTCAAATCACCGTTCAGTGAGTGGCTTAGGTGCCCCCGTCTCCAAGTGTTTTTCATTCGGTCCCTTCGTGTCCCTTCGTGGTTCAACTGAATCGTTCCTGCTCAGGGAACCGACTACGTATAGCTTCAAGCTGCCTTCCCTTTTGGTTCGAGCCATTCGTTTCGCAGCCACAATCCATGAAACGAATCCTCTCCGCTTTCTTCACCGCGTTGTTTTTCGTCACTGTCGCCAGCGCCATCCAAGTGGGTGACGCGCAAGCCGAAGTCGTGCGCACGCTGGGTGAACCGGTTGCCACTCGGATGAAACCGAGCGGGTCCCAGGTGTGGAAGATGAAAGATGGCACCACCGTCTGGCTGGCCCGTGGCCTGGTCAGCGAAATCGCCGTACCCCGCCAGGGCAGCTCCATTGAACGCGGCGGGGTCGCAATACCCGTCGTCGCGACGACGGCGGAAGCCACGCAAGCCACGTCAGAGACGACTGAGAGCGCAGCAGCAGTAGCCAACGTGGGGGTCGATCATCAGCCCAAAATCGGTCACTTCCTGCTCCTCATCGGCCTCGGCGTCGTCGCGATCAGCAAGTTCCAGTTTTGCCAGTTGGTATTTAAGACGCGCGGCTGGCAGTTTTTGGGCTGTTTCGTCCCTTTCATTTCTTTCGCCTTCGTCTTCTCCCATTGGAAACAGACGAAAAAACTTTTCGCGTGGCAGATGCTGGTTGCCCTGCCGTTGCTGCTGATCGGCTTTCATCTCGCTCCCGTCTCCCCGGCAACCGAGCGCGCTGGCTTGAGCCAGGCGGCTTTTTCCCACGCTCCCGTCCAGCCTCGCGCTACTTCCCGCTAACGCGTTGCCAAATGCGTCAGCGTGCTGCCGATTCCGTGACGACGGGTCACGGCAAAGTTCCGGCGACCTGATGGGGTTGAAACCGTGCGATCGGCCCGGCGGTGATCGGCCGGTCGGCGGATCCCCGGAAGTGAGATCAAAGGAATTGCCGTCCCACAAACGATGCCGCCGGCCTCTAGAATTAAATAGGGAGAGGGCTTGGCCACTCACCGACAAGAGCCATCAATGGAAACCTTGGGCCACGGGAGCAACGCCCGCGGGGCGCCCACCTCAGTCGCCGCGAATCTTCGCACCGCGACGGTGACTTTTTCGCAACGACGTGTCTCTTGCTCCGTCCTCATTTACTTATGCCCTATTCCGCGTTCCCCCGGTTGGTCCCCATTCTCGTCATCGTCCTCAGCCTCGCGGCGGCCGTCCGGGTTTCTGCACAGAGCACGCCGCCGGTCGCTCCCTCTTCCACTGCAGTTGCTTCAGCGGCACCGGTGCTGATGAGCCCATTCGAGGTGCAGAGTTCACAGGTGCAGGGATATCGCGTCGCCGCGGCCGTCACCGGTACCGGCACCGCCGGGCTGATCAAAGACACCCCGCTCAACATCAGTATCGTCTCGCAAGAATTCATTCAGGATCACGCCGGCAACCAACTCGTCGACGT
Source organism: Opitutaceae bacterium (assembly GCA_039928635.1). Classification (GTDB taxonomy): domain Bacteria; phylum Verrucomicrobiota; class Verrucomicrobiia; order Opitutales; family Opitutaceae; genus DATAKE01. The sequence goes on from JBDSSU010000022.1 coordinate 9,832, forward strand.
GCTCCGCTCCGCGAGTTCCGTCTCGCTGCATGTGAAGGACGAAACCCAGATTCTCATCCGCGGCTATACCGGCCCGCAGTTTGTCAACGGACTCCCCGCCGGCCAGGGACTTTCCCTTTACGACGTTGATCGGATCGAAGTCGTGAAAGGCCCGAACGCCGTTTTCGCAGGAATCTCCAATCCCGGCGGCACAGTGAATCTCATCAAGCTGAAGCCGAGTTTCACGCCGCGGCACTCGATCGACGCAAGCTTCGGCACCTTCGATCACAAACGCGTGGTCGTGCGCACGTCCGCTCCCGTGTTCAGGGACAAGCTGGCGTACAGTTTCATCTACGGCCGCACCGACGAAGAAAGTAACATCGACTCCATGTTCACCCGCGAAGATTTCTACAGCGGCGGACTCACCTGGAGACCACTCCCGCAGCTCACCTTCACCGCGCGCTACAGCAAGCTGGATCGGGAAGCGGGCCGTCGGCCCCACACCGTCATCAGCCACCCGCTCTTCCAGCAACTCGACCGGGAAGCCATCGAGCGTTTCGACCGCCTCGGACTCGCCCGGCCGGCGAATTATCCACAGCTCGAAAACGGCGCAATCCGCGACGCCGCCGGATTGCCCATCGTGACCGGGCGCGCCGCTCCCGAGGGCGTCGACGCCTTCATTTCGCGCTCGCACGGGCCAAACGTGCCACCCTATCCGGGGATTTACTCGCGGGATTTCTTCCCGAGCGACTCCTTCAATTACAACGGCCCCGACGGCCGCGATAACTACGAGAACCAGACCACGACCCTCGAAAGCGAATGGATCGCCTCACCGACGTTCGCCGTCCGCGGAATTTTTCAACAGGTCGACAGCCACCGGATGCGGCGCGAGTTCAACGGTCTCCGCCCCGTCGCGGGTCAACGCCTCCGCAGTTCGATTTCCGACTTCAAGCCGGGTGGCGTGAATTTTTCGGCAAGGCTCGAAGCCGCCTCCAAATTCGATTTCGGCGCCGCGGGAAAACACGACCTGCTCGCCGGATTTCAGCACGATGGCGGCAAGGATGTGATCAGCCCCGTCACCGTCGCCACCGCACGCATCATCACCTACAGCCCCAGCAGCGGCCCCCTCCCCAGCCTCCTCCAGCTCATGCGCGATCAATACGGGGCGAACTACAACGAACCGGGTGTCGTGCGCAAAGGCGGGAGTCACTCGAATGCGTTTTACGGAGTACTGCAGTCGTCATTCTTCGATGATCGTTTGCGCACGCTGATCGGCGCCCGCCGGATCGAAAATCACCGGCCGACCGACGACAACCGCGACGGCATCGATGAGGATTCCAAAACCAGCAAACTCGTCCCGCAATACGGCGCGCTCTTCCGCATCACCGGTGCTTTGAGCCTCTACGGCAGCTCCAGCAAGACGTTCGTTCCCCAACGTCAGCAGACCGCCGATCTCGCCGCGATCCGTTCGTCGCAGGGCGATCCCACCTCGCCGACCTATCGGCCGCCCACGGTGATCCCGGTGCAATTCCTCACGGCGGATCTGCTCGGTCGCGGTTGGGAGGTAGGCGCCAAACTGGAACTCGGCGAAGGCCGGCTGTACGGAACGTTCTCCTATTTTTCGAATGAAGAAGCGTCGCGCTTCGACATCGACACGAACAACCAGGTGCTCTTTCAGCTCCCCGGCGGCACCGTCCGCGCCGCGGCCGGACAAACCCGCACCGAAGGAATCGAGAATGAATGGGCCTGGACCCCTCGCCCGAATTACCAGGTGCTGCTGAGTGGAAGTTATTTTTTCAAAAAGAATGAGGTCTCGAATCCCTCGGACGCGCGCGAGATCGGCTCCCATCTAGAATCCGTGCCGCGCTACACGGTGAGCTTCTGGAACAAGTACACGTTCACGACCGGCGCACTTCGCGGGGCCTATGTTGGCGGCGGCGTCACCGCGATGGGAGAAACCTACGAGCACCCGAGCTGGACCGTTCCGATCAAAAGCGAAGCTTTCGCGCTGGTTGACGCCGTGATCGGCTACGCGGCGAAGCTCGGCGAACACCCGATCGATTTCCGCGTGAATGCGCGCAACCTCACGGACAAACATTATCTCAACGGCACATTCCAATACGGCGAGCCTCGCACCTTCATCGCGAGCGTCGGCCTGCGATTCTAAGCTGGCGGCTGCAGGTTGCCTCGCGTGGAGAGTCACCGACTCACGCCGTGGGTGGGTCCGGCATTCGATTGCTTCGCCCATGGTTCGGGCTATGGGTCACCCGTGATGCGCGTTTTCGCCCGTCGAAAATCTCAGGGCCGACTGGTCCTGCTTTTGGCCGCTCTGCTCGCGGGGTCGGTCGTGTTCGCGCAGCGTTTTGGAGGCGGCCAGATCTACGTGGAACCGGGAGCCAGAACGGCGCGTGAAATCGGTACTCGGAGCGTGGGGACGCCGGAATGGGATTACCCCCGCGAGTTCCGCGCCGATGTGTTTACGTTTGCCCGCTTGCGCTACGACACCGCTCCTCGTCCCTCCTCGGCAGGGAGAGGCGGCTGGGCCACGGACCTGCCCGATGCCGATTTGAATCTCTCCTGGCGTCTGCAGCAGTTAACGGCGTTAAAGGTCGACCCTGACTGCCGGCTCGTGCGCGCGACGGACGAGGA
>JBDSSU010000023.1:0-10243 GCA_039928635.1 Opitutaceae bacterium
TGACTGGCCGCCGCCGCCGCCGCCTTTCTGCCGGCCCCGGGCGACCTGCGTTTCGCGCGCCTGCATTTTTAGCAAAGCCTGATACGCGGCCTGCTCGGCCGCCAGGGCGGGGGTGAGTGCCTTCGGCGATTTCGCCGCAGCGCCCAGTTCCTTGATCGCTTCCTCCATCTTGGTGGTCGCGGTGCTCCAGATGGCTTGGACGCGGGGATTCGTGACTTCGGCAGAGGCTTCCTTCGCCTGGGAAAGCGCCTGCTCCTGCGACTCGCGCACGACGGCGGTGTCCTCGGCAAATTTGGGCGCAGCCGGGTCGCGTTGAAGTTTCCACGTCGCGCTGATGATTTGTTTCTGCAGCTCGGTAAGGCGGCGGGCCTGATTGCCCTGACCTTGTTGCTGCTGCTGTTGCTGCTCTTCGTCCGACTGCGCGTTCTGACCCTCGCGGAAAATTTCGTCGAACGGCCGCACCTCGGCGAAATACATGTCCGTGCTCGTGCGGCGGATCTTGCCGTCCGGTCCCACATCGTCAGCCCACAGATACCACGAAACAAGATCGTCGGGTTTCACGCCGAGCTGCTCCAGGCGAACCACATGGTTGAACGCCCGCTTCTCCTTCGCGGGGACCGCGGTGCCGAGTTCGATGAACTTCGTTTCCTGGCCCGCGACGGTGTAGCCCAAACCGTAGACCGGAGCGCCGAAATCATCCCACACCGTGCCATCGAAGGTGATCTCCTCCAACGCGGACGGACGCACATCACCGCGCGGCGAGAGGAGTTTAAGTTCCGGCCGGCGGTTCGGCAGCACATCGATCACAAAAGACGCGGCGACTTTGTTCGCCCGCTTGTCGGCGTCCACGAGTTTCAAGTCGTAGCTCTGGGTGCTCACGAGCGGGAAGTCGGCGAGCGAGGCAACCGCCTTGTCATCCACCACCGTCAACGTGATTTCCGTCTTCTCTTTGTTACGTGCCACCAGCTTGGCGGACTTGACCGGCTTGTTCAGCTGCAAGGTCAGCGCAAGCTGCGTGCCTTCGACCGCCGTGACGCGCCGCGTGTCTTCGATTCGTTTCGGCGGCTGCTGGGTGTAGGTCGGGTACTTTAAATCCACATCCGCGCGGGTGAGCCGGGGATGTTCGAAAACCTTCACGGAGTACTCGCGCGTTTTCTCGCTGCCGTAACTGACATAGTAGGTGAAGTCGGCGTCCACGTCCGGGACGCTGCCGCCAAACATCGGATCACCGAGGCTTTTTACCAGGGGGATTTTCCGCGCCGGCGACTTCAAATCTTTGATCACCAGATCGACTCCGGGGGGAAGGGAATCTCCAAACCGCGCCAACACCACCAGGCTCTCGCCGCGCTCGATGCTCGTGTCGCCGGGAGTCACCGCGATCCCGCGGACAGGAATCATCGGCAGACCATCGGCGCCGCGTTTCGGGCGGTAACCGCGCGCATCGACAATCGCGAAAATGAAAAGTCCCAGCGCGGCAAACTGCGCGACGGTCGCCAAGCGCAGGTGGGCGCGAGGCACGGTTTTCTGCCAGATCCCGGTCTGCTGGCAGTGCTCCATCGCCTGCTGCGTGACCCGGTGCTGGAAATAACTCTGATCCTGATCGCCGGTCTCAAGCTGCTGCACCGCGGTGAGGAGAAGGCCCTTCAATTCCGGGTACGTCTCTTCGATCTTCTTCGCGATCGATTTCACATCAGGCCGGTTGCGCCGGCTCTGGATCACGAGGGCGAGCGAGGCCACACCGGCGAGTGCGATCAACACGGGGAAGGCGCCGGCGGAAGACCAGCCGGTCCGCAGTTGCACAAAGATGAGCGCCATCGCCGCCACGGCCGCGATCATCCAGCACAGGGTGAGTTTACGGGAAAGCCGCAGCCATTGCTGACGGCGGATCACCCGGTAAATGCGGGATTTTAAGAAATCGTTCATGGTGTTCCAGTTTGTGCAGAAAGAGCGGGTTTACGGGCGGTCCAGCCGGCTAGCGCGGACTCCCCGAGCAGGACGAAAAGCGTGGCGATAATAAACCAGCGCCAAAGTTTCTGCCGGCTTTCCGCGGCGCCGCCTTGCAACAGCGCGTCCTGGGCCGGAGTCGTGGCAGCGACCACGGCCTTCTTGCGGGCGAGAGGAACACCAAGGCGTTCCAGCTCCTCGAGCGGAAGTGGCGTGGTGCGCGTCTCGGCAGAATCGAGGTTCACGGCAAATTCCTGGGAGCGGCCGGCGTTTTCCACGCGATAGATTCCCGGCTGGAGCGTCGCGGAGAAAACCGTCGATTCAGCCGGTGGTTGGACCGTTTTCCCATCCGGTGTCCGCACGGCGAGCGTTTCATTGCGCTCGGTGGGAAACGGCAGCGGGTCGCCGACCATGCGCTGACCGACCGGCGCGGCGAGGCCCCCACCCAATTCCAGAATCGAGAAAAGCATCGGGACGAATTTCGACGAAACGGCGAACTGGCTGTCCTCCGGATTCCAACCGGAGGCGAGGACCAACACGCGCCCCTTCCCGACCGGCACTTCCAGCAACGCCGGGTCACCGCGATCAAACTTCGCGAGCATTCGGGCACCGGGAATCGCCGCGGGATCGAGGCGGCGATATTTCCAGAAATGGATTTTGGTGAAATCGCTGTAGCGCGGATCGTTGAAGGGCGAGAAGAGCGGATGCTGAAAATCGATTTCGCCCAGCATCGCGTAGCTCGGCGGTTTCACTTCCTCCGCCGCGAGATTGTCGAGGCCGAGCAGCGGACCAAGCGCCGCCGCGGCGGCGGCGTTTTTCGCGACAAAGAGAATCGTCTTCCCCGCCAGCGCCTGCTCCCGGAGCAAGGCGGCCTGATTCGCGGGCAACAAATCCGTCACAATGAAGAGCGCTGAAGCCATCACGTCGGGCGCAAGGACCGCCCCGGCGGCCTGCGCTTTTACGGCGATCGCGAGCCGCGGCGTGTCAGGCAGGGCCCGCTTCAGGAAAAACAGCGGCTGCTGAATATCCTCCGCGTTTTCGCTGCCGAAATAAGCAATCGTCACTTTCTGCTGCACCGGCGGGATCACGAACACGGTGTTGTCGAAATCTTCATCGTCGCCCCGGAGCCCGATCATGGTGGCACCGTTCGCATCAGCGACGGGGACCGAGATCACCCGGGTCTGTCCGGGAGGGACATAAGTTTCAACGGGCGTACCGACGAGTTCGCCGCCCACCGCCTTAATCCAGCCAATCTTGAAAGCTTCGCGCGTGGAATCGGCCGCGTTGCTGACGCGGACCCGTACGTTCGTCGCCGCCTGGCGATCGCCATCCGCCGTGTCAGCGAGCAGCTGCAATCCGGCATTCGTTGGGTTGCGCGTCTTGAGCGGTTCAGCGACCAGCTCGATTCCTTTCGGCCACTCGTAGGCTTGGAGCGCCTCAACCCGGCTTCCGTTCTGCAGATCGCTGATCAGCACGATCTGCCGCGTGCCCACGGTTTTGTCGTTTTCAGAATCAGCCAGTGCTTCAGCCGCCGTGATCAAGGCCGCTCCCAGATTCGTGCCTCCCCATCCGGGCTGAAGGCCGGCGAGCCGGCTGGTGGCGAGCGCGATCCGCTCGCTGAACGCGACGCCATTCCATTCGCCGAAACTGAGAACGGGCTGCGCGACGCGATCATAAGTGAACACGGAAATCTGATCGCCCGGGCCCGCCTTCCGGATCGTGGATTCGGCTTGGGCCCGCGCGTCGGCGAACAAGCCGGCGCGTCGCATGCTCGCGCTCACATCGAGCAGAACCACGATCCGCTTCGCCGGCCCGCCCGGCGGATCGTTCGGCGAGGATTGTTTGAGGAAAGGCCGGGCAAATCCCAGCGCCAGCAAGCCCAGCGCCAGGCAGCGGAGCAGGAGGAGCAGCCAGTTTTCCAGGCGGCTGCGGCGGGTGAGCCGTGGAGGCGTCGGCAGCAGGAACATCAGCGAACTGAACACGCGATGCTCGCGCGTGGTCCGCCGGATGAGGTGGAAAATAATCGGCGCCGCGATCGCGATCCCGCCCAGCAAGAAAAGAGGGGCAAGAAAGTTCATGAGCGATTTCTGGTTTGCGCCCGGCCGCGTCGCATACGTTCCTGCAAAAATTCAAAGAGCGCCAGCTCGAGCGGCTGATCGGACATCAGCTGGTAATGCGTGGCGCCGAGCTTCTGGCAGACCGCCTTCAAGGCCGCGCTGTGCGCCTTGATTTTTTCCACGTAGCTCGCGCGCGCCGTGGAGGGATCGATGTAGATCTCCCGGTCCGATTCGATGTCTTTGAAGAGCATCGGCTGATCGAATTGCAAGGTGAGCTCCGTGGGATCGAGCACTTGGAAGACCGCCAGCTCCTGCCCGGAAGCCGCGAGCGTGAGCAGACTGCGCTCGAGTTTCTCAAGGGGGGCCAGGAAGTCTGAGACGACCACCACGAGTCCGCGTTTCCGGACAAGTTGGGCCACGCGTTCCAGAGGCGCGACGAGATCCGTCGTCTTCCCGCCGGCCGGCTTCTCCAAGGTGATCATGATCTGCCGCAAATGATCCGCGCGGTGACGGGCCGGCATGAAATCGCGAACTGCTTCGTCAAAGGTCAGCAGCCCGACGGCGTCGCCTTGCAGATGCAGGAAATACGCGAGGGTGGCCGCGAGCGTCGCCGCATAATGCGCCTTCGTATAACTCAGCGAGCCGTAGTTCATCGACTGGCTTTGGTCGACGACCAGCTGGCAGCGAAGGTTCGTCTCGTCCTCGAATTTCTTGATGAAGTAACGATCGGAGCGCGCGAACACCTTCCAGTCCAGATAACGCAGATCGTCGCCGGGTGTGTATTGCCGGTACTCGGTGAATTCGACGGAGAAACCGTGATAGGGGCTGCGGTGACTGCCGTTCCAGAATCCCTCCACGACCGCCTTGGCGCGCAGTTCGAGACTGCGGATCGTCATCAACGCCTTCGGCTCGATCAGCGAAGCGGACGCCAGCGAACGGTTGGAAGCGGGAGCGATCATGCGGGGGAAGTTACTCGACCGAGCAGCAGATCAGGGACGGCGGAGAACCGGCTCCTTGGTGCCGGCAAGCAGACGCTTGATAATCTCGTCGACCCGGATGCCTTCGGCCTCAGCCCGGTAGTTGAGAAGGATGCGATGCCGCAACACCGGTGGCGCGACGGCTTGGATGTCCTCGACCGTGACATGCGCACGATCCTTCAGGAGCGCACGCGCTTTGGCGCCGAGCACGAGAAACTGCGCGGCGCGCGTGCCGGCGCCCCAGCCCACCCAATCGTTGACGTAATCCGCCGTGCCGGTCTGGCGGGGCCGCGACGCCGCGGCGAGTTGCACGGCGTACCGCACCATCTCGTCTGCGACGGGCACCGCGCGCACCAGTTCATGGAAGCGAAGGACGTCTTCGCCGGTAAACAGCGGCTCAATCGCGGCCGGTTTGCCGGTGGTCGTGCGCGTGACGACCTGCACTTCGTCATCCTCCGGCAGGTAATCGATCACGACGTTGAACATGAAACGATCGAGCTGGGCCTCCGGCAGCGGATAGGTGCCTTCCATCTCGATCGGATTTTGCGTCGCGAGCACGAAGAAGGGTTCTTTCAACGCGTGGCGCACGCCGGCCGCGGTGACCTGATGCTCCTGCATCGCCTCGAGGAGCGCCGCCTGCGTCTTGGGGGGGGTGCGGTTGATTTCGTCTGCGAGGATCATGTTCGCGAACACGGGGCCGGGAACGAAGGACAGCTTACGTTCGCCACCGGAGTCTTGCAGGATCTCCGTGCCAGTGATGTCTGCGGGCATCAGGTCGGGCGTAAACTGAATGCGTTGAAATTTCAGGTGGAAGATCTGCGCGATTGATTTCACGAGCAGCGTCTTCGCGAGGCCTGGCGCTCCCGTGATCAGGCAGTGGCCACCGGCGAGCAATGACAGGAGGATTTGTTCAATGACTTCGCGTTGCCCGACGATCACCTTCCCCAACTCCGCCTCGATGCGCGCACGGCTGGCGACGAGACGCTCCACGGCGTTGCGCTCGGATTGGAAGGAAGTGGGGATCAAGACCGGGGGTGTAGGTGAGCTCATTAAGAAGAAGAAGGTAGTTCAGATTTGTTTTATCATTCTGAGCGCAGCGAAGAATCCAATCGGGCGTTCGCCTCGCGACGGGCGGACGAACCCTCACGTGGATTCTTCGCTGCGCTCAGAATGACAGAGATAAAGGGCATGATTTTTCCGGGACGCCGGGGTTAGTGGGTCATCAAGTAGATCATGATGTTTATCCCCAGCGGATAGGCGATTTTCTCGGAAAACTTTTGGAAATACTCCCGGTTTTCACCTTCGCGCTCCCAGCCGTCGCTGATGTCGCTGTTGTGAAACGTGAGGACGGAAATCCGCTGTTTGTCATCGAGCAACGCCCGTACCCGCATTTTTTCCGAGCCTTCACCCCGCTCAGCCCACTGCAACGGGGGAGACCTGGGATTGGCGGGGTCGTGGGCGGGATTCCAAAACTGCATCGTCGGAACCTGCAGATGCTGCATTGGGCCCGCTATATTATAGACGCAGTGAAAGATCGGGTGATCGATACCAAGCTCCGTCCACGAACGATCGGGCAGCACGCGCTTCATCTGCCGCGCGAAGCCGTCCCAGTCACGCGTACTCCATGAATCGATCACCAGGAGCACTCCGCCGTTGCGGAGGTATTTGGAAAGCGCCGTCACCTCGGCATCGCGCAGCTGGATGTAGCCTGGATGCGACATGTAGATGAAGGGATAGTCCGTCAGATCCGCATCCGTCAGCCTGATTACCTTTCCCTCCGGATTGGTCCGAATGGACGTCATCTGTTGCAGCCGGTAGGAAAAATTCAGGTCGGCATCCGGGAAATCGACCCACCAGCTTAAGCGCGGTCCCCGTCCCCAGCCGAACGACAAGGGGTTTTCGCCCGGCTCCGCCTCTGATCGGAAAAGCACCCGTGCGAACGTGAACACATCCTTCTCAAAGCCGGGCGGATTAATCCAGTCAGGTGTACCCGTGCTGTGCGAAGTGGCCTCGCGCGCCGTGCGCACGGTGCGTTCGTCGATGAAGGTGCCGTCTTCCATCCGAATCACGGAGCCGCCACGCCACTCATCTTCCCGCCCTCCGCCGGGAACGGGAGACTGCGCGCCGGTCGCCGAACCCACCAGCACGGTCGCCGCCAGAAGAGTGATGATGCGGCGCGGGTCCATGACTAGTGCGTCATCACGTAGAAAACGATGTTTATGCCGAGGGGGTACGCGACCTTCTCGGAGAAATTATGGAAATAATAGTCGTCCTCCCCTTCCCGCTCCCAGCCGTCGCCATTATCGGTGTTGTGGAGCGCGAGGACCATGATGCGACTTTTGTCGTCGAAGATGGCCCGGTGATGGACCGTCCTGACATCACCGTCGTGCTGAGTTTCCCACGTAACACCCGTGTATTGGCTGTTGGCTCCCGTGTCCACGTTGGGCACCTGCGCCTTGGCTTTGATTTCGAAAACGCAGTGATAGAGCGGATGCTCCAACCCCAGCTCGGCAAAATTCCGCTCCGGGAAGACTTTCTTGAGTTCCTGGGCAACATTCAGCCAGGCACGGTCGCCCCAGAAGTCGTCCAACAACAGGAATCCGCCGTTGAGCAGGTATTTTCGCAGCGCCAGCGCCTCAGGCTCGCTCAAGTAAAGGCCGCCGGGCTCCACAATATAGATGAAGGGATAGGTCGCTAGCTCTGGATCGGTCAGCCGGATGTAGCGCCCGTCCGGATCCACTTTCAACGAGGTCATCTGCTGCAGGCGGAAGGAAAGATTCAGGTCACTGTCGGGAGTATCCGTGCTCCATCCTCCCCGACCGCCCCCGCGCCCGAAGCCGCCGAAACCGAAATTGCCGCGATCATACCGAATGCGCACAAACGTAAACACATCCTTCTCGAAACCCTTGGGGTTGCTCCACACCTCGGTGCCCGTGCTGTGTGAACCCACTTCACGCGCGGTTTTCACGTCCTCTCCGATATAACCGCCTTCGCCGCCGCCGTAGCGACGCTGCGCGAAGGTCAGTCCGGCCAGCACTAGGAAAAAACCGACGGAGTATGCAGCTCTTTTCACTTTTTTGGGGTTTCGACCTGAGGTCTCCAAGGCGAGCCCTCCCTGGCCTCAGCGGCAGCCGGGCTGGGAGAAGAATTGGGCGCTGCGGGCGGCAGGACCTCCGCGGCCACCGGACGCGGGTTCAACGCCGTGAGCAGGGTCAGCGCCGCGCGATTACGCGGAGCATCCTCGAGCGCCATCAGCACCTGCCGCCGCGCCTCGGGGTCCTTCTCGCTGTGCAGCAACTCGGCCAGGTGAAAATGAATTTCCGCGGGATTCGGCGGATCGAGCAGCAAAAGGGTTCGGTTGGCCTGAATGGCGGTGGGCGCATCTCCCAGCTCCTTCTTGGACTGCGCGAGATACCGGTAAGGCGGCGCAATCAACGGATTGATCTGGAGAAAACGTTCAGCGTTGAGCGCGACCTCCGACCAGGCCTTCGCCGCGGACCCGAGCTCCATGAGCCGCAGATACGTGTCCGGCGCTTCGTAATCGAGCTCCGCCAGCTTGGACAGCGTGGCCCGCTCCTGATCAGTTTCATTCAATTCGCGGTGAATCGCCGCCAGCAGTTTGTAGGCGCTGTCTCCGCCGCCACTGCCGCCCCGTTGCTCAGGAAAGCGTTCAATCAGGCGCTCCAACACCTGCTTGGCTTCAGGCCACTTCTTTTCCTGCATCAACTTCTCCGACTTTTGGAGCATCACCCAGTAATTGTTTGGCCGGTAGCCGCTCCACGCCTTCATCTCGTCCTCGGCGCCCGGCTTCAACAGCCTCGGATCCGGCTTATCCCAGCTCAACTTCGGTCCAAGCAGCTCCGCCTGCTCCCGCGCATAAGCGGTGAATTCTTTTTCGAGACTCTCCAGCGGAGCCACCCGCAGCGCGAGCGCGGCGTTGATGTCTTTTCCGACCCGCAGGTCCTGCAGCACCGCGCGCAGTTTGTCCGCCCCGTATTTGTTCACGATGTATTCCACCACCATCGACGACTGATAATAGGCAAACTGGAGATGGAGCGGTGAAGGCGGCGCCATGAACGCCGCGCTCATCTGGCCCACGGGGGTGAGATCCGTGGATTTTTTCGGATCCGTCCCCTTCAGGATCATCTCGCGATACCGCGGAGTCATGTGCTGACCCCACGACGGATGAGCCTGGCGCTCTTCGTAAACCGAAATGCCTTCGCTCAACCAGCGGGGCATTTTGTTTTCCGTCATCTGCAGCGTCACGACGTGACAAAATTCATGCCAGAGGACCGACTGCCAGTTCGTGCCGTGCGCCGCCGTCGAAGCGGGGCTGTTCGCGGTCACCACGCGTCCGAAGCAAACGCCCAAAAATCCCCCGACGTCCGGCATGCCGAAGGTTCGCACCGCGAAATCCTTCGGGTCCGCGAAAACCTCGATGTAGGTCGGCTGCGCGAGCTCGACCCCGTACTTCGTCGCGAGCTGCCGCTTGGCGCGGACGAGCAGCTCCATCACCTGCTTGCCGTAGATTTCCATCTCATGCGTCGTCATGCGCAGGACGAAGTCATCGGTCGTCATCGTCCCGTATTTCTTCATCGTGTCGTGCAAGGTCGCGAGGTTGAAGGCCTCGACGTCATAGGCGTCGCGCTTATGCACGGCCTCCGCGAGTTTCCAGCCATCGGCTTCCCGGCCCAGGCGCAGCAGATCGTTCGCCAGCTGGCTCTGCGCGGGGAGGTAGTTGATGTCAAAGGACAGCGCCTGCTCCTGTCGCGCCGCCCCTTCGGCGAAACGATATTTCTGGGAAAGCTTCTGGCCGATGAGCCAGTCGACCCGCGGATTGGTGGCCCAGCTGCTGAGGGCTTGGGCGCGCGCGGACTGCTCGGCGGCCGGATCGTTGCGCAGATGCGCCAGCACCGCCCGCAAGGACCAGGCATCCGGCTGCAATGGGTTGATCTCGACGATCTGCGCCAGGATTTTCTCCGCCTCAGGATAGTTTTCTTCGTCGATGCGGTGATCGGCCAGCAGGAGCAAACTCGGAACATGGCGGGGATTTTTTTTCAACGCGACCTCGAGCGCGTCCTTCATCGTCTTGCGATCTCCCTCGGTGTGCGCCTTCGCCAGACCGTAGCTCAGCTCGGCGTCGCCGGGGATCTGCTTGAGGCCGTCCTCAAACGCTTTCGCCGCCAGGCCAAAGTCGTGCTTCTCGAGCGCGAGCTCGCCACGCGCGAGATAAATATCGCGCAAAGTCGGCGCCGCTTTCTGCGC
>JBDSSU010000024.1:0-6857 GCA_039928635.1 Opitutaceae bacterium
GCACCGTGCCGGCATTCGCCACCGTGTTGGTTCCGGTGCCCAAGGTCAGCGTGCCGCCGTCCGCGGTCATCACGCCACTCGCCGTGTTGATCACCGTTTGACCGCTGGGAGTACCAACCGATCCGATCCCCAGCGCACCTCCTCCGCTGCTCGTCACCGTCCCGCTGTTCGTAAAGGTGAAGCTGGAACCGTAGATGTATCTCGTTCCAGACACGGTCGACTCGATCAAGCCCGCATTAGAAAAAACGTGGTTCGATCCGTTGGCCGAAATTCCCGCTCCGTTCAGGCGTAAGTTTCCCGCGAGCAGTGCGCTCGTGGCATTCGCCCCGACCAGATTGAGCTGGCTGCCGGCCGTCTGCAGCAGGGTGGCGTTCGCGGAATCGAGCGTAAGCGAATTGATCGTCTGACTCGTACTCAGCGTGACCGTGTAGTTGAAACCGGTCGCGATGATCGTGGCATCGTAGGTATTTCCGCCCCCGTTCTGCGGCACTCCGGCCGACCAGCGTGCGGCGTCGGTCCAATTGCCGCTCGTGGCGGTCGTCCACGACGAACCCACTTGCGCGGCCGACAAGCGCGTGGCGCTGGTCGCAATAAAAGCCAGGAGCAACGCACACGAAAGAACGCGGGCAGCGGAGAGAGAAAACGTCGTCATAGCGGATGGAGTGAAGCGGGAGAAACCGGGAAATCTCAGAGCGAAGAGGGACAGCGACGGCTCCAACCTGGGAGAAAACCCCAAAACGGTTCCGCCGATGCTGAAGACTATCAGCGACGGCCGATCGCGGAAATACGTCGGACCGCGTAGGCGAAACCCCGAGCGCTAATAAGGAAGCGCCCTGATAGCCGGCCGATTTTCGCCGCTGCCACCACGCCGGGAATCCACGCGCGCCACGGCTCCAAGGGTCCGAACCCGTGGCTTCTCCAGTACGTTCAGAGTAAAGATCCCGGTGACCAGCCCCGAGGCATTTTCGAAAACCGATGCGCTTCAGAATTCTGCCTGGTCCGGGGGCGCACGCGTCCCTCCCTCGTGCTGACTTGGGCGTCTCACCCGAGTTCCTCCGAACCGCTCTCGGCGAGACGCCGAGAGCAGCACGCGGGACGCGCGCGCTCCCCGGACCAAGCGGCCTCTGTCGGTGCGTTCCGCTTTGATCGCTGCGCTTCGCGAGCCCGGTGGCTTACACCTCGGGTTTACCCGGCGCGAGCGGCTCGGACTCGCTCACGGTCTCCCTGCCCGCATCCGAAATTCCCGCGCCTGCCGCACGGCCGCGGTGCGAGTCTCCACGCCGAGTTTCCCGAAGATGTTCTGCAGATGCTTTTCCACCGTACGCGGACTCAGCTCCATGATCGTGGCGACCTCGGAATTTCGCTTTCCCTCCTCGATCCAGTGCAGCACCTGACGCTCCCGTGCGGTGAGGGATGGCCCCGCCAGTTTCTCGACCGACGGACCAATACCGATGTCCCCGTTCCCGTTCGCCGCATTGAGCGTCAACGCCAGCCGGTAGTGAAACGAGAGGTGCGGTGCCAGCAGCGCGAGCAATGCCCGCTCGCCTGCATCGAAATCGCGCCGCGCACGGTTGAGCCCGATACCCACTGCCTTCTCACCTTCGCGCAGAATCAAGGTCGCGACTTGATGCCTCACGCCGAGTGGCACGAAGTACTCATGATACAGCGGCGATTTCCGCCATGCGTCATTGCCCTGGCAATCACTGAAGGTCACGGGCTGGCAGAGCTTCGCTCCGATCTCCGCATTCAACAGCGGGTGATCCATCATGTGTTCGCAAAAGACGGGGCCATAACGTCCCCACCATGGCGGCCGCGGAGTTGGCACCACCTGACGCGTTCCACTGCGCAGCCCGGCTTCGTTGAGGTTCACGCCATCGCAGCCGATCAGCTTCCCCAGACCAGTGACGATCGTTCCGCGCAGTTCACCGAGGCTGCCGGCCTCCTGCAGCTCGCGCAGGAAAGCGAAGGCCGAGAGAAGCGTGGAACTTGAAAGGCGCACCATGGAAATCGGGACTTCGGAGATGGCGGCGAAAGGGGGAACCGATCAAGGTGGAAAGCGATCGCGCCCCATGCCGGCTGTCGATCAACGCGAGTCTTTTCTTCAGCAAAGGCTGCGCCAAGGCTGGGGGAACCGACCACCCCATTTTTTGGGGAAAGGATTTTTTGTCCCTTCGGTTCCGCGCATAGGATGTGCTCTGAATGCGAGCATGGAGGCTCAATCCAGCCAGCGCGCCATCCACTCGTGCGCCCGGTCGCCCCGAGCGATGCGCCACTGTGGCCACACCGGTTTCAAGCCCCGCAGCCGGACTTGTTCGCACCGTCACCCCTTTGTCGCAATGCGCCCGCCCTTTCGAGTTGCCCCTGCGGGTTGGATCCCGTGAGAAGAGAGCGACCCCGATGACCTCGTTCTCTAGCCGCACCCTGGCAAAGGCTCACGATTTGCTGCTCGAGGTGTACTCGATCCCCGAGAC
The DNA here is from genome assembly GCA_039928635.1 of Opitutaceae bacterium. Lineage (GTDB taxonomy): Bacteria > Verrucomicrobiota > Verrucomicrobiia > Opitutales > Opitutaceae > DATAKE01. Next base: position 2,472 of record JBDSSU010000024.1, read on the forward strand.
CGAGGAATTGCGGCGTGTCATTCCGGCAAGAGTGCGGCAGCTCATCCCGTGCGATCGGGTGAGCTTCAACGAATTCGATTTTTCGCTCTCGCAACCCGTCGTCGTAACCGCGCCGGTCCCCTCTTACTGGCCGCGGCTCGGTGCGGTTTTCCAAGCGCACATGGCGGAACATCCCCTCTTCATGCCCCTCGCACCGGTGAAGCTCCACCGGACATGGAGCTGCAGCGATACCGACGGCGACGACGCGTGGGCCCGCTCCACATTGTACCACGAGTACTACCGGCCGATCGGCGTGCGCGCCCAGCTCGGCGTCGTACTTTCCAGCGATGGCACGCGGCGGATCAACATTGGCTGCAATCGGGAAAGCGGTTCCTTCCGTGACCGCGATCGTCGGCTGCTGGAACTTCTCAGTCCGCATTTCGCGGCTGCCTTGCGCAATGCCGCTCGCGTCAAAGCCCTCCGAAACGACGGCCCGCAGCTCGGGTCAGCGCCCCACGAAGGTCCACCGCTGGTGGTTTTGAATCGTTCCAAAAACGCCGTGACCTGGTTCTCTCCCACAATCCCGGGAATTCTTAGGAGATACTTCGACCACACCTGTTCCAGCGATGAACCGCTCCCGCCAGCCCTCGCCTCCTGGATTCAGGCGCAGGTTGGCCGGATGGACTCAAGGGATTCGGCATTTCGCCCTCCGGCCCCGTTTATTGTCACTAAAGGCCAGAAGCAGCTCTCCACCCGGCTCGTGCAGTGGAAGGCCGACGAGACCATTGTGCTGTTCGAGGAGAGGGTGTTCGAAGAACGGCACCCCGACAAAGTCCCGCTTCTGACCTCGCGGGAAAAAGAGATCCTCCACTGGATCTCCGAGGGTAAACGGAATACTGAGATCGCCCAGATCGTCGGCACCAGCCCACGCACGATCGAAAAGCACACGGCGAACATCTTTTCCAAGCTCGGCGTCGAGACCCGCACGGCCGCCGCCCGCTGGGCGTTTGATTTCAACCTCGGACCCCATGCCTGAGTCGCTCACAGAGGATGGATTCCGCCTGCATTTCACTATCGCAGGCAGCGGATCGATCCCTCTTTTCTTTTTACACGGAATGGGCGGCACCAAAGAAATCTGGGCGCAGGTGTGGGCAGCACTCGATCGCTCGCGATTTCGCGGCGTTTTCCTCGACCTGCGCGGACACGGAGAATCCGCCGCGGCCAGCGGGAGCTTTACCAACGATCGCCTGGCGGCGGACGTTTTAGCGGTCGCCGACCATCTCGGCATCGAGCGCTTCGCGGTGGTCGGGCACAGCTCCGGAGGGAAGGTCGTTCTCTGTCTGGCCGCGATCGCCCCGCAGCGGGTGTCCCAGCTGGTGTTGATCGGTGCCGTGGGCCCCGGGCAAGTCGTGATCGAACGCGAAATGGCCGGAGAGGTTTTCCGCCGTTCCCATGATCAGGGCTTTATCCAGGAGGCGTTCCGGCCTTGGTTTAGAGACTGGCCGAATGTCGAATTCGACCGCGTACTCGCCATGTTCTCCCGAACTCCGAAGTGGGCCCTGCGCGCCGTCGGCGAGATGGCCCTCTGGACAGATATTTCCGCTCAAGTGGGTTCTCTTGCCACTCCGACCCTTCTAATGGCCGGCGCCGCCGACCCCCTCTACGGGCCGAGTTACCAAGAGCAATCCGTGAGACCATGCCTGCTCAATTCAGAGATGGTCACGCTCGATTGCGGGCACTTCCACATGACGGAGCGACCCGCCGAGGTGGCCGGGCATCTGGCGCGGTTTCTCGTTGGGACTGCGACGCCCTCCCCGTGCTGACGCAGGAGGTTGCGCCTGCGCGGCGCCTCTCGGAAGCCCGGCCTTGCCACCTTGACCACGCTCTGAGTTTTTCACGGCGTGCTTCCGGCCCTTCCCCGCTCCGTTCTGATCGTCGGCTCTGGCGGACGTGAGCATGCGCTTGTGCACGCGCTGCTCGCGTCACCCGCCCGCCCCAAAATCATCGGTGCACCCGGTAACGCGGGCATCGCGAACGAGGTGCCCTGCTTCCCCATCGCCGCCGATAATATTGCGGGTCTGGTCGACCTCGCGCAGCGCGAGCGAATCGAATTCGTCGTCGTCGGTCCCGAAATCCCGCTGGCGCTGGGCCTGGTCGATCGCCTGATCGAAGCGGGGATTCCCGCTTACGGCCCAAAAGCTGATGGTGCCCGGCTCGAGGCTTCCAAGGTTTTCACGAAACAGATTCTGCTCAAGCACCAGATCCCCACCGCTCCGGCGCGTTTTTTTCGCGAGGTGGCCCCCGCGTTGGAATATCTCCGGACACGCTCAATTCCGATCGTGATCAAGGCCGATGGGCTCGCCGCCGGGAAAGGCGTGGTCGTCGCGCAAACTCTGGCCGAAGCCGAAAGCGCCGTCCGCGATATGCTCGAGGCGGGGAAGTTCGGCGCGAGCGGCAGCGAAATCCTGATCGAAGATTGTCTCTTCGGGGAAGAAACCTCCCTGCTCGTCGTTGTCTCGGGTCGCGACTATTTGATTTTGCCGACTTCGCAGGATCACAAGCGCATCGGCGACGGCGACACCGGCCCAAACACCGGCGGCATGGGCGCCTATTCGCCCGCCGAGGTGGTCACCCCCGCGCTGCTCGATCGCATCGAACGCGAGATCGTCCGCCCCTCCGTCGACGCGATCGCGGCGGAAGGCATCGAGTTTCGCGGCACGCTGTTCATCGGGATCATGCTGACGCCCGATGGTCCGAGCGTGATCGAATACAATGCGCGTTTCGGCGATCCCGAGACCCAGGTGGTGTTACCGCGAATCAAGTCGGATTTGCTGGCGATTCTCTGGGCGGCGGCGCTCGGAAAGCTTGCCGGAGTGAAACTCGAGGTGAAGCCGGACTACGCGATCTGTGTGGTCATCGCTGCGCGTGGCTATCCCGAAGCCTATCCGAAAGGCGATCGCATTCATTTTCCCGCCACGCTGCCCGCCGGCGTTTCGGTCATCCACGCGGGCACGACCCGGGATTCCGCCGGCCAGCTCGTCACGAATGGCGGGCGGGTGCTCGGCGTCACCGCCCTGGGTGCGACGCTCGACGGCGCGGCCAAAAACGCCTACGCCGTTTGTGAAGCGATCGACTGTGCTTCGAAATATTATCGCCGCGACATCGGGGCGAAACAGCTACACCGCCCCAAATAATTTCCGTTAACTGTCCATGCGTTTCCCGTTTCTCGTTTTCCTGGCCTGCGCCATCACTCTGGCGCGCGGCGCCCCCCTCGAACGGGATCTGGGCGGCGGGCTCATCTACTACCGCACGAAGAGTGTGCCGGCAGACATTCCCACCGCGCCGCCCGCACCAAAACGTTCTGCGGTGCTGGATTTGCGCTACGCCGCAGCGGACGGCAACGGCGTCACCGCGCTTGAGACGTGGTTGAAAACTCACGCGGGTGCGCGCACTCCCGTCTTCGTTCTCGCCAACGCGGCCACCAGCCCCGCTTTGCTGGCAATGCTGTCGCGGCATAATCCGAAGGACGGGGTGATTCTGCTGGGTGCGGCTTCACCGGGGTTCGCCCCGGACATTGCGATCAGCTTTCCTCCCGAAGCAGAGCGGCGCGCCTACGAGGCGTTCGAGTCAAATTCCGACACCAACGCGCTCCTGAAGGAAAATCCTGCGAAGGTCCGCAATGACGAGGCGCGGCTTTCGCGAGAGCATCTGTCCACATCGACCGGTGAAGAAACCGCGGCACCCCCGGACGAAAAGCCATCGCCAACGACCGCGCCGCCGGCACCGATCGATTTCATTCTACAGCGTGCCCTGCATCTCCACCGGGCTTTGCTGGCGCTGAAAAAACTTTAAGGCGTGCCTTCAAACCGGTTGGTGGTTCTGAGCCAATCATGCGGGCGCGTCCTCCGGGCTAATCGTCCCGGCTGGTTGAGTCCAGGTTCGGCCGACGCTTAACGCGCTTCTTGCCCCGCGGCATCGAGCGGGGATAGTGGGCGGCGATGCGACCACCCCGTGCGCGTTTGCCCGTTGTCCTGCTTTGCCTTTGTGCGACCGCCACCTCCGGCTTCGCCGTCGACAGCGAGTTGATCGACGCGCTGTTTCGGCCGTTTCTCGCGGAGCAGATCACGCTGGCGCCCGACGGACGGCATGTGGCCTACACGGAGCATGCGAAGAAAGAACTGCTCGTCGTGATCATGGGATTGGAGCCCCCCTATTCCAAAGTGCGGCTCGCGGTCGCGGACGACGTGGGAGTCGATTTTTCGAAGGAGAAAAAGCGCGCAACGCTGCGGTTCCTGCGCTGGGCGAATGCGAACCGGCTGGTGTTCGCACCCACCCAGGAAGTGTCCGGTAAAAAAATCTACTCGCCGATTTTGGGCGTCGATGCCGACGGCAAAAATCCGAAGCAGC
>JBDSSU010000025.1:0-7637 GCA_039928635.1 Opitutaceae bacterium
GCCGTCAATGCGCAGGGCAGGAAGCTCGAGGACGCCTGGGCCGTCCGAAACAAGGCGATGTCCGCTTTGGTGGAGTATGCGAGTTCGCTTCAAGCCATTTCCGACGCCGGTCGCAAAGGGGCGGAATCCGCGAAGCAACTCGCGGACGCGGCGGACAACCTGACGCGCGCGCTTGACGTCGCGTCTTTCGGAACGAGTGCAGGGGCGAGACTGGGAGCCGACACGTTTGCCTATGCTTATGGCCAGATCGCGAAAGCGCGCGCGGCGCGGTCGCTCGAAGCCTCAATGGCCGAGGTGCAGCCGGCGATCGAGCGCATCGCCGCCTTGTTCGCGGTCGATCTTACCGCGTTGGACGAGGCCTTGATGCTCGCGAACCGGGCCGAGCGGGATGCCCTGGCGGACGCAAACCAGAGCGAGATCGGCTACCACCGGCAGCTGGTTGCGACACAGCGGGAATTGATGGGGGCGATTCGCAGCGAGCTGGGAGAAAATAAAAGGCCTTCCGCGTTGACGCGCGTCGACGAACTCAACCGGGTCACACAAATGCTGGGCCAAGCCGACGCGTGGAATGCGAATTACGAGAATCAGCAGAGCGCCATCGCGGAGCGGGGCCGGCTGGGGCATGAGATCATCAGTGCAACGCAGGCAGCGTTCGCGGACTGGGCGACGGCCCACGCGCGTTTGCTGGCGACGGTCAGGGCAAAACGCGTTCCGAGCGTCAGCGAGTTGATGGAAGCGACCACACGGATCAACGATCTCGTTGAGCGTTATCGCAGTCTCTGACGTGCCTTCCCAAAAATTCCATGGACGCAAAAACCATCAAGAAATGGCGCGACAAACTGGGCAGCCTGCTGGAGGCGGCGCGAGAGGTCGCTCAAACCACCAGCCTCGGCGAACGACTGGCGCTCGCGGACAAGTTGCAGGCTTTCATCATCGATAACCCGGCGTCGGTCGCGGACCAGCCGGAGACGGCGGAGTTCGAGGAGATGGATAAGATCGCGCGGGCGGCCCACGACGGGTTGTTGCTCGATGCGATCAACGAACGCGTGGCGATCATCATGGGGCAGACAGCGGAGCTCGCGGGATTGACGAAAAAAATTCAGGGGCAGACGGCGCTGAATGAAACGGCCGCGCGCGCTCTACGGTTTGAGAAAGCCCAGAAAGTGGTTTCCTCCACGACCGCGACCGTGATCGCGATCCAGGAACTCAGGGAACAGGTCGAAAAGCAGACGATCGCCGACGCCGATCTCGTGGAGTTGGGGAAGAAATTGAGCAAGGCGCTGGAGACTTTGCAGGATCTACGAGCGGCGGTTGAGTCGACCGGTTAGCGATGGGGGAGACGTGACGTCGCGTAATCTGGGCACGGTGGCGCGGTCGCTTTCGGTTCACTTTCCCCCGTACCAGACGCCGCGGCGCCAGTTGTGCCGGCGGAGTTTTCCCACGAGCGCAGCCGGCATCGCGGGAAGATCGCTCACACCGCAGTTGGCTTCGGCCTGCTGAACGTTGCGAATGCCCGGGATCACCGTCGAAACCGCGGGATGCTCGAGCACCCATTTGATGGCCGCTTGCGGCATCGTGTACCCCGAGCCAGCGAGATCCTTTTTGATTTCATCCGCGTGCTCGATGACGCGAGCGAGCCGGTCGCCCTCGAAATACTTGGCGCGGAAATCGTCTTCCGCGAATTTTGTGGCGGCCGTGAACTTGCCGGTGAGCGCACCTTCGTCGAACACCACGCGCACGATGACGCCCACCCCGCACTCGCGCGCGACTTCGAGCAACTCGGCCGCGGGCTCCTGCTCGAACAGGTTGTAGATGACCTGCACGGAATCGATCCACCCGCCGCGCATCAGATCGAGGACGCAATTCTGATCCTGCTCGGGCGTGGAGACTCCGATGAGGCCAACCAGCCCTTCCGCCTGGAGTTTTCGCAGAACCTTAAACGGCGTCGGATTTCGATTCCACGCGCGGGTCCAGGTGTGCAATTGCAGGAGGTCGAGACGTGACGTTGCCAGATTCGCGAGTCGCTCCGCGATGTTCGCGCGGAGGTAGCTCTCGCTGTAGCGCTCGTCCGCCTGGCAGTAGGGCGACGGCGGCCAGATGCCTTCTGCCGGGGGAGTTTTGGTCGCAACGAAAACTTTCTCCCCGGCGCCTTTCGCGGTGCGCGCTTTCAGTACTTGAGCGATGACGCGCTCACTGCGCCCGTTGCCGTACCCGGCTGCGGTGTCGATGAAGTTGCAGCCGAGATCGAGCGCGCGATTCAATGCGGCCAGCGAATCCGTGTCGGATTGTTCGCCCCAGGAGCCGCCGATTGCCCAGGCGCCGTAGCCGATTTCCGAGGACCTGAAGCCGTGTTTTCCAAAGTCGCGAGTTTTCATCCGGTCAGAATCAATCGGCCGGAAAAAATTAAAACAACTCCGAAGCCGGAGGATGCGTTTGCCCCGTTCGGCGGGCCGACGGCTTACGGCTCATGCTCCCAGCGCGAGGATGACCTCACGGGTGGGGATGCACTGCGGAAAACCTGCGTTCGTGAGCGAAGGCACGCCATCAGATAGATCTCCATCGCGACCGGAGTCAGGTTTGTTGCGTGAGCAGTCCCTATCGCGATCCGACGGATTACCTCGGGCCCCAACCAGCCTACTTCGTGGGCGCAGGCTTCGGGTCGGGCGCAGCAGGCTTGGCGGCAGTTTTGACCCGTTTCGCGACCAGCTGCTCCGTGCCAAAGTCGCCGACGGTCCGGGTCAGCTTGATTTCGTCGCCAGTGATTTTGCCGGCGTAGGTGACGGTGATGTCCATGTCCGCGATCTTGATGGTCTCGACGAACGACACGTCATCATTGACGAGCTTGACGTTCTTGATCTCCGACTCGCCTTTGCCCATCGAGTGGTCGTACGAGGCCTTGCCGGTGATCTTGTCGCCATCGACGCGGAACTCGTACGCGTACTTTTGGACGCCGATTTGGGAATCGAATTCCGCCGTCCATTTACCGGCGAGATCGGCCGCCTGTGCGAGCGTGATACTCGCGAGGGAAAAGGCAGCGAAGAGGAATGTCTTTCGGAAGTTCATGGGGGTAATTCAGGTTAAGGGGAGAACTTTGCAGCGTGCAGGGTTGGGGCGGGTTGAAAATGATATTCTCCGCTGCGGTGTCACGCGGCGCAGGCGAATCGTTGGGGAAGGTGTGCCGTGGGACTGCGATTCTGATTGCGGGGTTCCCGCTTTCACGACGGCGTTCTGGGCATGGGCGCAAAATATCTCCCGACGATCAAAGACCTCAAAGCCAGCCGGCGTTTTCAAGAGAAGCAGAATCCCCTGCCGTTCACCAAAAAACCGACGGGGATGAAGGCGGCGAAGAAAACCAAGAAGCCTTAGCAGCAGGATTGGGCTTAACCACGAATGGACACCCATGGACGCGAATAAAAATGCGGCGAACCGGGCACTCGGAACTGTCGATTGAGACCAGCGCTTTATTTCGATCGCTCGCTTTTCATCCGCCTGGAATTCGTGTCGCTTCGTGTTCATTCGTGGTTCCTCCGCCTTTTGCCCGGGAGAAATCGCGCATGAAATTCGGCGTCGATAGCTTTGTGGCGACTTCCCTTGATCCCTCCGCGGACGGCGCGGTGGGAGACGTCAAGCGCGTTCAGGAGTTGTTGGAGGAAATCGTCCTCGCGGATCAGGTCGGGCTCGATGTCTTCGGCATCGGCGAGCATCACCGTCCCGACTTCGTGGCCTCGGCGCCGGCGGTCTTGCTGGCGGCCGCCGCCGCGCGAACCAAGCGCATCCGACTCGCGAGCGCCGTCACGGTTTTGAGTTCGGACGACCCGGTGCGGGTATTCCAGCAATTCGCGACGCTTGATCTCATCTCGCAGGGACGCGCGGAGATTATTGTGGGACGTGGTTCCTTCATCGAATCCTACCCGCTCTTCGGTTTCGACCTCGAGGATTACGACGAGCTTTTTTCCGAAAAGCTCGAGCTGCTCCTGAAATTACGCGAGCACACCCACGTCAACTGGACCGGCAAGCACCGTGCGGCGCTCAGCGGGCAGGGCGTCTATCCGCGGCCGCTCCAGCAGCCGCTGCCCATTCGCATCGGGGTCGGAGGAACGCCGCAGTCGGCGATGCGTGCAGGCACGCTGGGTCTACCGCTGGTCGTCGCGATCATCGGTGGACAGCCCAAACAGTTTCGTCCGCTGATTGATCTTTATCGCGAGTCAGGACGTCGGGCGGGGCACACCGCGGAGCAACTCAACGTGTCGGTCCACTCGATCGGATTCCTCGCGGACACGACGGAGCGGGCCGCCGAAACTTTTTGGCCCGGTTATCGGGAGGCGTTCACCCGCATCGGGCGCGAAAGGGGATGGCCTCCCGTGACCCGACCGCAATTCGATGCGGCCATCAGTCCGGCGGGCGCGCTCATGGTGGGCGATGCGGAGGTGGTCGCAGAAAAAATCTTGAGGGAGCATCAGGCGTTGGGCGGCTTCTCGCGGATGAGTATCCTGCTGGATAACCGGCTGCTCACGCATCCGCAGATCATGCGCGCGATCGAGTTGCTGGGCACCGAAGTCGCGCCCCGGGTGAACCGTGAGCTCGGCGCAGCGAGCGCGGCGAACTCCGCCGGATAGGCGCTCCGCGCTTCGTCCCGCATCGGGCAGTCGAAGTAGGCTCGCGCGCAGAATTCCACGCGGCAGTCGAGGCCGTGAATTTTTCGCTTCGCTGCTGATGAACGGGATTGGGGTAGCACGGGCATCTTGCCCGTGGGTTCGGAACACGGGCAAGATCCCGTGCCACTCACGAGCGAGCGAATAAAGCGTGGATGAAAGCCGCAGGCTTTGAGTTTTGCCTCCCGGTGCGCGCTGCTATGCCAGCGCAGAGGTCCACACCGCAGGGAACCAAGGGACGGCGTAACACTCTATCGCACGCGAGCCGAAACGTCGGCGTCACAACCCATGGCCCGTCGCCGTTCCACCTTGACCATCCTTCCCCTGCTGATCGCCGGGCTCATTGCGGCGTGGCAATATTTTGGCGCGGAGAAAGTCGTCATCCCTGAAACGGGTCGCGTGGCTCGCGTGGGGTTGTCCACGGACGAGGAGAAGGCCTTGGGGCTGCAGAGTTATCGCGAAGTGGTGGCGCAGAGCGACGTCGTGACGAGCGGCGCGGACTATGAACGAGTGGTGCGCGTGGCGCGAAAACTGGCGACGGCCGTCGGAGATGCCGGCGGCAAATTCGACTGGCAGGTGTCGGTGATCCGCAGCGATCAAGCCAACGCGTTCTGTCTCCCCGGTGGGAAGATCGCGGTTTACACGGGCATCCTCAAACACACGCAGACGGACGCCGGGCTCGCCGCGGTAATGGGCCATGAAATGGCGCACGCGATCGCACGTCATGGGTCGCAGCGCCTGCTCCAAAATTCTTTGACGCAGACCGTGATGGTGGGCGCATCGCTTTCTTTTACGGACATGGACTGGGATCAGCGCCGCATGGTGATGGCGGCGCTGGGAGCGGGAGCGCAGTTCGGCGTGTTGCTTCCTTTCAGCCGGAAGCACGAGAGCGAAGCGGACGAACTGGGTCTCATTTACATGGCGCGGGCGGGTTATGATCCGACGGAAGCGATCGCCTTCTGGCAGCGGATGGCGGAAGCCGGAGGACAGAAGCCGCCGGAATTTGCCTCGACCCATCCGTCGAACGCCACGCGCATCGAACAGCTGCGCGAACTCCTGCCCAAAGCGCAGGCCGAGTACGCCAAGGCCGCCAACGGTTCGGCGGGCCGTTAATCCGGGGCGATCCATCTCGCTGGCGTGCGCGCTCCGCATTCGGAGACGCGGAGCGAAAGGACACGGTTGAATGGGAAAGGATGTTGCGGCCGGTTTTGCTGGTCGCACGCTGGCCGTCCGTTAGGAAGTCCCTTTCTTTTTGTCCCGCGCAACCCCGCACGACCGTTCCTGATTATGAAATTGATCCTGCCCCAATTCCTCCTGTTAGTCGCGTTGTTCAGTCCTCTCGCGATCAGCCAAGCCAAACCGGTTGGCGAATTTGAAGAGCAAGCCGATGTGGGCGCGCCCAAGATCCCCGGCTCTGCCAGCTACGACGCCGCGCGGCAGGAATACACGTTCACGGCGGCCGGGGCCAACATGTGGGCGGCGCGCGATGAGTTTCAGTTCGCGTGGAAGAAAACCAACGGCGACTTCATCGTGCGAACACGCATCGAGTTTGTCGGCCCCGGCGTCGACCCGCATCGCAAAGGCGGCTGGATCGCGCGCACGAGTCTCGATCCGGATGCCACCTACATCGACGGCACGCGGCACGCCGGGGATGGCCTGACTTCGCTGCAGTTTCGCCGGACCAAGGGCGGCATCACCGAGCAGATCACGCTGCCTGTGAAATGGGCCGATGTCCTTCAGCTGGAAAGGCGCGGCAAGACTTACATTTTCTCCGCGGCGATTTACGGCGAGCCGTTCGTGAGCGCGGAAATCGCGGACCTCGATCTCGGCGACGAACCGCTGGTCGGACTTTTTCTTTGCTCGCACAACGCGGACGTCGCCGAGACCGCGATCTTCCGCGATGTGCGCGTGATCAAACCGGTGAAGGTCGGCTACACGCCGTATCGCGACTACATCGGCAGCAAACTCGAAATACTCGATGTGCACTCCGGCAAACTGGAGACGATCCATCAGTCGAAGGAACCGTTCGAGGCCCCGAATTGGGCGAACGACGGCCGCAGCCTGTTCTACAACATCAGCGGACCCGGAGGCGCGGCGGGGCCAAACAAGGGACGCATCGCGCGCTTCGATCTCGCGACGCGCACGCCCCAGCTCCTCAACACCGGCGACATCAACCGCAGCAACAACGACCACGTGCTCTCGTTCGACGGAAAGCTGCTCGGGATCAGCAGTTCCGGTCCGGACGCTTTTCGGTCACGGGTTTGGACGCTGCCGTCCACCGGTGGCGCGCCGAAATTGATCACACCGTTGGCACCTTCCTATCTGCACGGTTGGTCTCCCGACGGCAAATGGCTCGTCTACACCGGCGGAAGAAAAGAGCCGTCGAATCCCACCGGGCCCGACAAACTCGACATCTACAAAATGTCCGTCGACGGCGGCGAGGAAATCCGGCTGACGCAGTCGAAAGGCATGGCCGACGGCTCTGAATATTCGCCCGACGGAAAATGGATCTACTACAACTCGACTGACACCGGCCTGATGCAGCTGCGCCGGATGCTGCCGGATGGGGCCGGCCAGGAGCAGGTGACGAGCGACCAGTTCAACAACTGGTTCCCGCACATTTCGCCCGACGGAAAGTGGATCGCGTTCATCTCCTACGCGCCGGACGCCGACCCGTCGGATCACCCGTACTACAAGCATTGTTATCTGAGGCTGATGCCGGTCCAGGGAGGCCCGATCAAAGTGATCGCTTATCTCTACGGCGGCCAGGGCACGATCAACGTCCCTTCCTGGTCACCCGACAGCCGCAAAATCGCCTGGGTGAGCAACACGGATTTGTGAGGGGGTAAGCAACCCGAAGAGTTCTTTGCGCCTCGCCCCTCAGCGACCAAGCGTGCCGCCATCGCGGGCAAACCCCTGTACGTCCTCCCATTGCCCGGGCGAGAATAGATTTTTCGCCGGCGTGAGAACCTCCTCGACGGTCGG
>JBDSSU010000026.1:0-3157 GCA_039928635.1 Opitutaceae bacterium
CCGACGCTCGGCTCGAGGGTGGTAGGCGGCGTCGCTTTCAACGGCGCCGACAATGCGGGCAGCCTGCCGTATTTGCTGAACCCGACGCCTTTCGGTTTCAACGGGGCGTTCTACTACAGCAAAGTGAGCTGGAAGTTCTAAACGACGAGCGGGCGATTGTCCTGAATCCGCGCGGAGCCTTTTGGCTCCGCGCTTTTTTTTGCACCGAAAAAATGAAGTCTCCGCGGGTTTGTGCACAATCGCGGCGATCTCCTTTCCGGCCACGTCGCGAGCTGGAAGTTCGCTGCGCCTGTCACCGCGCAAAGCGCCGCTTTCCTCATGCCGGACGTGCCGCCAATTTCCTTCCAAGTCGCTGCGTAAATCTCGAAATGACTTCCTTCCGCTTCGCTACGACCGCGTGACTTTGCCGGATCGATGCCGTGAGAAACCATGAATGAAAACGAAGGGACGCACATTTCAGAGCCGTTTTCCATTCGTGTCCGTTCGTGTCGATTCGTGGTTGAACTGAATCGCTACGGTTGAGAGGAATTGTCACGAGGAAACGAAGGCACTACCCGTTTCGCCGCCGGCATGCGTCGCTCACCCGGAATTCCCGCGACCAGATTTTTCACGAACCCAAAAAAGCCATGATCACCCCGGAAAAAGCCCAACAATCCTACGAGGCCGCTCGAGCGGTCCTCCAACAAAGTGCCCTGTCCGCCGGAATCTCCGCCGCCGAACGACTCGCGATCAAGGATGCGCTGGTTGAACTCAACGCGCGTTATCACGGTCAGGTTCATGCGGAAGTCCGAACGCTGACGGATCAGTACCGCAGTTTTATCGGCTCGATGGCTGGCGTCACCGCGACGTTGAAGGAGGGAAAGATTCGCGCATCCGCGTTGAAGCGTCTCGAAGAGCTGATTGCCGCTGGGACATCTCTTCTGGAGACGCCCGCGCCGGTTCGCACGAGTGCGGGCGGGCGCAAGCGCGCCGGAGCCAAAGCGCTCCGCCGACGCGGCGGCGTCACTGCAAGCCCCGGGACGGAGCCCCTCCGGATTCTCTGCGTGCACGGGGTCGGCCATCAGGAAAAAGATCCGGCTTTCGAGGGGTCCTGGCGCGAGGCAATCACGCGCGGGCTGACGGAGTGGAGTCTGGATCGTCCCTTCGAAGTCGAGTTTGTTGCCTACGACGATCTGTTCGCCGCGGATCCGCTCAGCGCGTTCGACGTCGCCAAGGCCGTCGTAAAACTCAGCGCGAGCGGTCTTATCCACGGCGTCGGTGATCTCTTCCGCCGCCAGCGGGGCTTTGGCAACGTCGCGGAATCGGTGCGCTGGACCGCAGGCATGGTGGTGCAATGGGCCGAGAACGCGGGGCTGCGGGCCGCTTCGCGGAAGCGCGTGCTCGATCATACCCAGCGCTTCCAGCCGCACGTCATCCTTTCCCACAGTCTGGGAACACTCCTGAGCTACGACGCTTTTGCCCGCCCGGAAAACCGGGCGCTCCTGGCCGACCGCACCTTTGTTACTTTCGGTTCCCAAATCGGGAATGCCTTCGTTCGCTCCACTCTCGGTGGCCGCATCGAACCGCTCGCGATCGCCAAACAGTGGTATCACCTGTTCAATCCGCACGACAACGCCTTCACCGCGAGCCTGCGCATTCCCGCCCCCAATTTCGAGCAGGTCGATGCGGAGTTCGATGTCGACGGGATGCTTGATCACGATGCGCTGCAATACCTGGGTCATCCCAACACGATGAATATCGTCTGGCGCGCCGTGGCGCTGCCTCCTCCCGTGAGCCGCAAGCTCGCCCGCGGAGACGCTGATTCCGCGGTGGCAATCAGCCGGCAGGCAACGCGCGCGCGACCCGCGAAGTTGGACATGCCGCGTCGTCGCGCGTTGCTGGTGGGGATTAACGATTATCCGAATCCCTCCGATCGGCTCGAGGGCTGCGTCAACGACGTGTTTCTCATGAGTTCGCTCCTGCAGGAATCCGGATTCGAACCGGACGACATTCGCGTCGTGCTGAACGAACGCGCCACGGCCGCCGGTATCGTCGAGCGGCTTGAGTGGCTCCTGAACGGAGCGGAAGACGGTCAGGAACGCGTCTTTTATTACAGCGGACATGGCGCCCAGATCCCGGGTTACGGCGTGGGCGAGAAAGTGGACAGCAAGGACGAGTGCCTCGTCGCCTACGATTTCGACTGGACGCGGGAGCACGCGGTGACGGACGACCAGTTCTATGACCTGTACAGCCAGCTCCCCTACGGCACGCGTTTTCTTACCATCTTCGATTGTTGTCACAGCGGAGGGTTGACCCGCGACGGTGGCGCCCGGGTGCGCGGCCTCACGCCGCCCGACGACATTAGGCATCGTGAACTCAAGTGGGATGCCCGGCAGGAGATGTGGGTGCAGCGCGATTTCTCCGAAGTGAACGACAAGGTGGTCGAACGGAGGAAGCGGTCCGCCATGTTTGGGGAGGACGGCGACGTGAACCGCCTCGGACGATCCGCCCAACTCCGCAGCAGCGATCGAAAGTTCGATCGGGCGCGCGAGGAATTCGATCACAAGGGCCCGTTCATGCCGGTGATTTTTCAGGCGTGTCAGGAAAAACAATATTCCTACGAGTACCGGCACGGCGTGCAGTCTTATGGTGCGTTCACCTATTCCCTCGGACTGATCCTGCGCTCGTACCGGGGGAAAAGGAAAAAGCCCAGCTGGACGGAGTTGATCGATGCCGTCGGAAAGAAACTCGGCGAACTCCACTACGATCAAAAACCCTCCCTGATTTGCCCCACGGCCCTGAAGAACCAGCCAGTTCCGTGGATGAGGAAGTGAATCTGGACCTCGCGGCGGGATGGTCAGGATCAAGGGCTACGTTGGCCAGATCTCCCTGCTTTGGATTCGTAATCCTGAGCGCAGCGAAATAATCCGCGGGAGTGCGGACACCGCGCCGCGAAGCTACGCGTAGGTTTTTTCCCTGCGCGCGGAATGTGCGGCAATGCATTGATAAACCACGAAGGGACACGAACGCACACAAATGTCAGAGCGAACGGAAAAGATTGGCAGCGGTGGTTTCAACTCACCTTTCGGTGAGCGGCTCAGGCGCCCCCGTCTCCAGGTATTTTTCATTCGCATTGGGAGCGATACCGAGAAGCTTGCTTCGGCTTGGTTGCAAAAGG
>JBDSSU010000027.1:0-14960 GCA_039928635.1 Opitutaceae bacterium
GCGTGATCTATCAAATGGGCATGGGCCTCATGGCTCAGCTGATCGCCGCTTTGGAATGACGCCGATGACTTCCCGAACCTCCTCCCTCTTTCGCTCGCGTCTGCTCGTCGCGGCCACGCTGGCGGCATTGCTCGCCGCACCTCTCGCGCTCACCGCCGCGGAAGAAAAGATCACGTTCAACGAACACATCCGTCCGATCCTTTCCGACAACTGTTTCTCCTGTCACGGTTCCGACGAGAAACACCGCGAGGCCGAACGCCGGCTCGACACGCCCCAGGGCGCCTACGCCTCGTATCTCGATGTCCGCGCGTTCGTCCCCGGCAATCTCGCAGCCAGCGACGCCTGGCGCCGCATCACGACTGACGACGAGACCGAGCAGATGCCGCCGAAGAAATCGCACAAACCTCCGCTTTCCACCGCCCAACGAGACCTGATCAAACGCTGGATCGAGCAAGGCGCCGTCTACCAAAAACACTGGGCCTACGAGCCGCTCGTCCGTCCCGCCGTCCCCAAAATCGAAACTCGGGATTCGAAAACCGAAAATCCCGTCGACGCTTTTGTCCGCGAGAAACTTGCCGCCCGCGGTCTCGCGTTTGCGCCCGAAGCATCGCGCGAGATTCTTCTCCGCCGCCTCACGCTCGATCTCACCGGACTCCCGCCCACGGTGGTCGAACTCGATGCGTTTCTGGCCGACACCTCGCCCGATGCCTACGCGCGCACCGTGGACCGTCTCCTCGCTTCGCCGCGCTACGGCGAACATTTCGCGCGCACCTGGCTCGACGCCGTCCGCTACGCCGACACGCACGGTCTCCACTTCGACAACGAACGTTCCATCTGGCCGTATCGCGATTGGGTCGTCCGCGCCTTCAACGACAATCTCCCCTTCAACCAGTTCACCATCGAGCAACTCGCCGGCGATCTTTTGCCGAATCCCACGCCAAGTCAGCTCGTCGCCACCGGCTACACCCGCAATCAACTTACGACCAACGAGGGTGGGGCGATCGCCGAGGAAATGCTCGCGCGTTACTCCGCCGACCGCACCGACACGACCGCGGCGGTCTGGCTCGGGCTCACCACCAACTGCGCTTCGTGTCACGATCACAAATTCGACCCGCTGAAACAGCGCGAGACCTACGCCTTCGGCGCATTTTTCAAGGGACTTGCCGACAACGTCTGGGATGGCAACGCCCGCATCCCCGGGCCGTCGCTCGTCCTCGCCGAGGCGCCCGCGCGCGCCCGACTCGATGCGATCGCCACCGAGCTCCCGCCACTCCGCGCCGCTCTCAGCGCGCGCGCCGAGGCGCTGCTTGCGTCCACGCCGCTGCCCAAAAAAGGCCCGGTCAGCTACGAAGTCGTTTGGGCGGAGGACGGCGATGTGCCTCTCCCCCGTGCTCCGGCCGACCCGCGTCCCGCGCTCGCCGGCGAATGGCGCGCCGGCCCCGATGTCCCGCTCGTCGGCGGCACGCGCGCGCTTCGTCTCGAGGGCCAGGTCGAACGCGCGGTCAATTTCTCCGCCGGCGACGTGCCGCTGGTCCTGCAAAAATCCGCCCGTGCCTTCGTTTCCGTTTACCTCGATCCCGCCAACCCACCGGCCGCTCTCAGTCTCTCGTTCGTCACGGCCGGCGAAACCAAACGGATGATCTGGGGCGACGCGAAAGTCTTCGGCGAAACCGCGGCCAAAGACGCCATCGTGGTCGGTTCACTCCCGCTGCCCGGCGCGTATTTCCGACTCGAAATTGACGCGGCCGCCGCTGGCATCGCTCCCGCGGTGGGCTCGACGCCCGCCTCCAGTTTCACCGGCGTGCGCGTGGCGCAAAGCGGCGGTGTCGCTTGGTGGGATCGCTTCGGCGTCGCCTCCACGAGCGCTGACGCCGCTCGCGATCCGCTGCTGTCCACCGACGCTTGGGAAAAAGCCTTCTACAACGAGACCCTCCGCAACGCCGCCAATTTCCCGCTCGATATCACCTGGCGCATCCGGCTCCCCGGTTATTTCAAAAGCGCCGAGGACCGCAAAATCCTCGAAGGCTACTTCCGCGATTTTGTCTACGCCCCGTTGCGCGGACCGCTCGAGGCCGAGTCGCTTGCCGCCCGCGCCGTCATGGCCGAGCAAGTTCACTACGAGAAAAAATTTCCCGTCACGCTCATCGCCCGTGAACTGGCCACCCCGCATCCCGCCCACGTCCTCGTTCGCGGCCAGTACAACAATCTCGGCGAAGCGGTGCTGCCCGACACGCCCGCGTTTCTCCCTCCGCTGAAAAAATCCGGCGCCCGCGCGTCCCGCCTGGATCTTGCCCGCTGGCTGGTCGCGCCGGAAAATCCCCTCACGCCGCGCGTCACCGTCAACCGCATCTGGCAACAGGTCTTCGGACTCGGGCTCGTGCGCACGCCGTCCGACTTCGGCTCGCAGGGCGATCCGCCCACGCATCTCGCGCTGATCGACTGGCTCGCCAGCGAGTTCATCGCGAGCGGCTGGGACACGAAGAAAATGGTCCGGCTGCTCGTGATGTCGCAGACGTACCGCCAGGATTCCCGCGCCACGCCGGCTCTGCTCGAACTCGATCCCGCGAACCGGCTCCTCGCGCGCGGCCCCCGCGTGCGGCTCGATGCCGAGGTCATCCGTGATCAGGCCCTCGTACTCGGAGGCCTCCTTGTTCCGACCATCGGTGGTCCTCCGGTGCGCCCTTATCAGCCCGTCAACGTGTGGGAGCCCGTCGGCTATCCCGACAGCAACACGCGTTCCTACACGCAGGATCACGGCGACGCGCTTTACCGCCGCAGCCTCTACACGTTTTGGAAACGCACGGCGCCGCCTCCGTCGATGACGACCTTCGACGCCCCGCCGCGCGAATCGTTCTGCCCGGTGCGCGGCCGCACGAACACTCCGCTCCAGGCGCTGGCGCTGATGAACGACGTGCAGCAATTCGAGGCCGCGCGCGCCTTCGCGGAGCGACTGCTCGCCCGCGACGAACCTGACGCCGCGCGCCTCGCGTTCGCTTTCCGCAGCGTGACCGCGCGGACTCCCTCGGAGTCCGAACGGAAACTTCTCGCGGAAGCCCTCGCGACCCAGCGCGCGCATTTTTCCGCGGATCTGGACGCCGCGAAAAAAGTCATCGCCAACGGCGAATCGAAACCCAGCGCCGCGTTGCCGCCAGCCGAGTTAGCGGCGTGGACTCTCCTGACCAATCTCCTCCTGAACCTCGACGAAACGATCGTCCGCAACTGATCATGGCCGCCTCACTTGCTTTCTTTTCCACCCGTCGCTCCCGTCGCTGGCTTCCGCCTTCCGTAGCGGTCGCGCTGTTTGCGTTCGCTCCGCAGCTCGCGGCCGCGCCCGTCGATTACGCGCGCGACGTCCGCCCGATCCTTTCGAACAACTGCTTTACCTGTCACGGTCAGGATCCCTCTCACCGGAAAGCCAAAATGCGGCTCGACACCGCGGAGGGCCAGGCCGACTCGGGCGTGATCATCGCGGGGAAGCCCGCGGAAAGTGAACTCATCCTGCGGATCAACTCCACTGACGCCGACGAGCAGATGCCGCCGGCGGACTCGAACAAGACCCTTTCCCCCGCGCAAAAAGACACCTTGCGCCGCTGGATTGGCGAAGGCGCGAAGTTCGCGGAGCACTGGGCGTTCACCGCGGCGCGTCGCCCGGAACTTCCCGCGGCCGGAGCGGGATGGGCGCGGAATCCGATGGACCGTTTCATCGCGGCCACCCACGACGCGCGGAAACTCAAACCCGCGCCGGAAACTCCGGCGGGCACGCTCGCGCGTCGCGCCGCGCTCGATCTCACCGGCCTTCCGCTTTCGCCCGCCGAACTCGATGCCTTCATCGCCGACACTGCGCCCGGCGCTTACGAGCGCCTCGTCGACCGCCTCCTTGCCAGCCCGCGTTATGGCGAGCACCAGGCGATGGCCTGGCTCGATCTCGCGCGCTACGCCGACACCAACGGCTATCAAATGGACGGGTACCGGATGAACTGGCCGTGGCGCGACTGGGTCGTGCGGATGTTCAACGCGAACCAGCCCTACGACCAATTCACCACCGAACAACTCGCGGGCGACCTGCTGCCGAATCCGACCCGCGATCAACTCGTCGCCACTGCGTTCAACCGGAACCACATGCTCAACGCCGAGGGCGGCAGCATCGCTGAGGAGAATCGCACCAAGAACGTGCTCGATCGCGTCGAAACCGCCGCCACGGCGTTCCTCGGCCTCACGCTGCAATGCGCACAGTGCCACGACCACAAGTTCGACCCGCTCACTCAGCGCGACTTCTACTCGATGTTCGCGATCTTCAACCAGCTCAGCGAGCCGGGGAATGTGAACAAGCGGTTCATGAAAAAACCGTACAGCGATCTCTACGACGATCTCTACATGGTCGAGTCGCCCTACCTGCTCCTCGACACCCCCGAAACGAAATCGGCCCTTGAGCAGGCGACCGCCGCGCGCGTAGCCGCGGACAAGGCGTTTGACGCCGGCAAAGGCGAGTTTCACCCGGCGTTCGTCGCGTGGGTGGAGGAGATGCGCGCGCAGCCCGCGTTGATCGAGGAACGCATCAAGGACGAACTCGATCGCCGCGCCGTCTCCACCGCGAAACTCGAAAATCTCAAAGACGGCAACACGCAGCGACTGCTCACGATTTTTTTGGTCCGACCCGAGTACGCGAACGCGGCCGGCCTCAAGGGCGCGGCCGAGGGAGCGAAAGCGGCCGAGGATCTCGCGACGAGCCGCATCCCGCACGTGATGATCATGCGCGACGACAAACCGCGGCAGAGCTTCGTGCTCCAGCGTGGCAACTACGAGACGCCTGGCGATCCGGTCGAGCCCGGCGTGCCCGCCTCTCTACCGCCGCTGCCGCCCGGAACCAAAGCCGACCGCCTCGCTCTCGCGCGCTGGCTCGTCGCGCCGGACCATCCGCTGTTCGCGCGCGTCACCGTGAATCGTTTCTGGCAGCAGCTCTTCGGCCGCGGGATTGTGAAGTCGCCGGAGGACTTCGGCCTGCAAAGCGAACTGCCGAGCCACCCGGAGCTGCTCGACTGGCTCGCGGTGGAGTTTCGCGAGAGCGGCTGGGATGTGAAACGGCTGCTGCGGCTGATGGTGACAAGCGCGACGTACCGGCAGGCCGCGGTGACCACTCCCGAGTTAATCGCGAGCGATCCGGGCAATGTCTATCTCGCCCGCGGCACGCGCTACCGGCTGGATTCGCGGGCGCTGCGCGACCAGGCGCTGTCCATCTCCGGCCTGCTCGTCGAGCAACTCGGTGGATTTCCCGTCATGCCTTACCAGCCCGAGGGCATTTGGGAAAACATGAGCTTCGGCAAGAACCGGTATTTCCAAGGCGAGGGCGCCGATCTCCACCGGCGCAGCCTCTACACCTTCTGGCGTCGCAGCGTCGCACCCGCGTCGTTCTTCGATGTGTCGGCGCGACAGACCTGCTCCGTGAAACTGATGCGCACCAGCACGCCGCTGCACGCGCTCACCACGCTCAACGATCCCACTTACGTCGAGGCCGCACGGGTTTGGGCGGCGAAGCTGCTCTCGGCCCCCGCGTCGGCCGACGATGCGCGCCTCCGCACCGCGTTTCGCACCGCGACCGCGCGCGTTCCTAATCCCGCGGAACTCGCGCAGCTCCAGCGCACGCTCGGGCAATCGCGTACGCATTTCACCGCTCAGCCCGCCGACGCCGCGAAATTGATCCAGGCTGGTGCCGCTCCCGCCACGTCCGGACTCGATTCGCGCGAACACGCCGCGTGGATGTCGCTCTGCCTGCTGCTGCTCAACCTCGACGAAACGCTTTCCCGTTGAAGAAGCCGCTCCGCCTTTTCCGCCCAAGCCTTCCGTCATGAACCCACTGCAAAACCATTTTCGTGAAATGACCCGGCGTCGTTTCCTCGGCACCACCGCGCTCACCCTCGGCCTGCCGGCCTTGCACTCGCTCCTTGGCCGCTCCGCGCTCGCTGCGACTGCGCCCGTCGCGACCTCGGCACCGCACGGACTCGCGGGCCTGCCGCATTTTCCGGCGAAGGCGAAACGCGTCATCTACATGATGCAGACCGGCGGGCCGTCGCACGTGGATCTTTTCGACGACAAGCCCGAACTCCGGCGGCGGCTCGGCCAGGATATTCCTGACAGCGTCCTCGGCGGGTTGCGGCTGACGACGATGACCGCGAACCAGAAAAGCAAACCCTGTCTCCCCGCGACGTTTGGCGGGAGCCAGCGCGGGAAATCCGGCATGTGGGTCAGCGATCTGCTGCCGCACACCGCGGGCATCGTGGACGATCTGTGCTTCATCCGCTCGATGCACGGCGATCAGATCAATCACGCGCCCGCCGTGACGCAAGCGATGACCGGACACAATCTCCCGGGCCGGCCTGCAATCGGCGCGTGGCTCACGTACGGGCTCGGCACCGAGACGGAAAATCTTCCCGGCGTCGTCGTGCTGACGTCGCGCGATCAGGAGGCGAGCTGCGGGCAGTTTTTCTACGACTTTTATTGGGGCGCGGGGTTTCTCCCGGGGAAATATCAGGGCGTGCCGTTTCGCGAAGCGGGCGACCCCGTTCTGTTCCTGAGCAATCCCGACGGCATGGATCGCGCGTCCCGCCGGCAGTTGCTCGACGGACTCTCCGGCCTGAACCAGCTCGCGCAGGATCATTACGGCGACCCGGAAATCGCCACGCGCACCGCGCAATACGAGATGGCTTTCCAGATGCAGATGAGCGTGCCCGAACTCGCCGACATCAGCGGCGAGTCGCAGAGCACGCTCGATCTCTACGGGCCCGACGTGAAACGCAAAGGCAGCTACGCTTACAACTGTCTCATGGCCCGCCGCCTCGTCGAACGCGGCACGCGCTACGTCCAACTCATGCACGCCGGCTGGGACCAACACGGCAATCTGCCCACGCAGCTTCCGACCCAGTGTCGCGATACCGATCAGGCGAGCGCCGCGCTCGTGCAGGATTTGAAAGCCCGCGGCCTGCTCGACGACACGCTCGTCATCTGGGGCGGCGAATTCGGCCGGACGCCTTTCGTCCAGGGCGATTTCAACAACCCGAAGGCGCACGGTCGCGATCATCACCCACGCGCATTCACGATGTGGCTCGCCGGCGGCGGGGTGAAACCCGGGACGATTTACGGCGCGAGCGACGAGTTTGCTTACCACGCCGTGAAAGATCCCGTGCACGTGCACGATCTGCAGGCGACGCTGCTCCACCTCTGCGGCATCGATCACACGCGGCTCACCTATCGTTATCAAGGACGCGACTTCCGTCTCACCGATGTCCACGGTGAAATCGTCAAAGGCATTCTCGCCTGAAGTTCCCCGCATGCGCCCGCCCCGTTCACTCACCCGCCGTTCGTTTCTCAGCTGCGCGGCCGCTGGGTTGGCGGCGCCGTTTGTGGCGCGCGGCGCGGGCGAAGCGACGGTGCTCGGGCAGGGCGAGTTTCGTTACCGCGTTGTGCCGGGCTGGGGCCAGCTCGGCCCCGACACGCCGGTGGAGAACTGCCACGGGCTCGTCTGCGACCGCGAGGGTCACCTGATTCTTCTCACGGACCATGTGGCGAACAACGTCATCGTTTACGACGCCGCCGGCCGGCTCGTGCATAAATGGGGCACCGCGTTTCCGGGAGCCCATGGTCTTTCGCTCGTGGTCGAAAACGGCCGCGAGGTCCTGTACTTCACCGACACCAAACGCCACTGCGTCTTCAAGGCCACGCCCTCCGGCGAACTGCTCGCGGAGTGGGGCTGGCCGACGTCGACCGGGAAGTATGCGAAGGAGGACGACTACCGTCCGTCGTGGACGCTCCATCTTCCCGACGGCGGTTTCTTCGTGCTCGATGGTTATGGTCGGGACTACATCGCGCACTACGGTGCGGACGGAAAATTCCTGCGACTCTTCGGCGGTGCCGAGGGCGGCATCGTCCATTGGGGTCCGCACGGCGGGATGATCGACGCGCGTCCTGGCGCCGAACCAACCCTGCTCATCGCCATGAGCGACCAGCAGTCGCTCCTTCGAATCGGCGTCGACGGTACCAAGCTCGGCCAGACGGAACTACGCGGTGGTAACCCGCGCCAGATTCGGCGACACGGCGCGCATTATTTCGTGGCTCACCTCGGGGACAACTGGCCGAAGGATCGCGACAGCCGCGGCTTCGTTTCTATTCTCGACCAGAACCTGCGCGTCGTCGCCAACCTCGCCGGCACTGCGCCCGAGTATGGTGACGACGGACGCCTTCGCCCCATGCAGCATCGCGGGGAAATTTTTCTGCATCCGCACGATCTCACCGTCGGCCACGACGGCAGCCTCTACATCGCCCAGTTCGCTTCCCGCCAAACTTATCCTGTCAAACTCGAGCGGCTGTAACCTGAACCAACCACTGCTCGTGAAGATTTTTTCGCCACAGAGAGCACAGAGCTCGGACACGGAGTTCACAGAGCCAAAGATCGGGTCTTACTCTGTGGTCTCTGTGTCTGGGCTCCGTGCCCTCTATGACCAACGCCCTGGCTTGATCCCGAATTAAATTTTCCGGGCTAACTTCGCTTTCCCCATGCACCCAAATCCTCCACTTCCCCGTCGCGACTTCATCACAACGGCGAGCCTCGTCACGGGCGCCGTCTGGCTCACGGGCGCGCCCTTCATCCGTGCGGCCGACAAGGCGGGCACCAAAAACCCCATTCTCGGCTCCGGCGAACACACCTACGAAGCGATCCACGACTGGGGCGAGCTGCCCGCCGACATAGCGTACGGCAACACCCACGGAGTCGCCGAGGATTCGCAGGGTCGCATCTACATCAAACACACCGTTCACAAAACGAGCACCAAGGCCGACGCCGTGGTGGTCTTCGATCCGGCCGGAAAATTCATCACGTCCTGGGGCGCCGAGTTCAAAGGCGGCGCGCACGGCCTGCACCTCGCGCGCGAGGGTGGAGTGGAGTTTTTCTATCTCTGCGACACCGCGCGCAACAAACTCGTCAAGACGACCCTCGCCGGAAAAACCGTCTGGGAACGCGGCTGCCCCGAGGAAACCGGCGGTTACAAGAAGCCGGAGGAGTACGTTCCGACCAATGTCGCCACCGCGCCCGACGGCACCGTCTTCGTCGCCGACGGCTACGGTCGAAACTACATTCACGTCTACAAGCCTGACGGCACTTACCTCCGCACCTTCGGCGGCACCGGCAAAAATCCTGGCCACTTCCGGACGCCGCACGGGCTCATGGTCGACACGCGTGGTCCGGTGCCGCTGCTCGTCGTCGCGGACCGGAGCAACGCCCGCCTCCAGTACTTCACGCTCGCCGGTGAACACGTGAAGTTTGTCACGCAGGAGTTGCGCGCGCCGTGTCACTTTCACACGCGCGGCGGCGAGCTGCTCATCCCGGATCTGAAATCGCGCGTGACGCTCTTCGATAAAAACAACCAGCTGATCGTCCACCTCGGCGATGGCGGAGATTTTGCGGGCATCCGCGACAAGGATCGCAGCGCGTTCACCCCGGGAAAGTTCGTCGCTCCCCACGGCGGCATCTTCGATGCGCAGGGTAACATCTTCATTGTCGAGTGGGTTGAAGTCGGCCGCGTGACCAAACTCCGCCGCGTTTCCTGAGACCCCGCACTAGTCCGTATACATCACACTTCTCGTGAAGATTTTTTTGCCACAGAGAGCACAGAGCGCAGACACAGAGTTCACAGAGCCAAACATCGATTCTTACTCTGTGGCCTCTGTGTCCGAGCTCCGTGTCCTCTGTGGCTCATGCCTTGGTTGAATTTTGGTATGGGTTTTTGCGGGCGAGCCCGCCCACGCGACCCCATTCCGCCACCCATCGGTGCTCCTCAATCTTCCCATTCCCCCATGAAATTACGCCGCTTTCTGTCTGCCGCGACCGTGCTGCTCTTCTCCGGTGTCGGTGAGATCACTCTCCGCGCCGCCTCACTGACCCTGCGCCAGGATGTGCTGACGCACACGCTGTCCGTTTATCGCGACGGTGCCCCGCAGCCGATTCTCACGCAAAACGCGCGCCCCGATTTCCGTCCGTATCTTCACCCGATCGTTTCACCCGACGGGAAAAGCGTCCTGACGGAATTCAGCCCCGAGCACCACAAGCATCAGACCGGACTCTACTGGGGTCTCACGCGACTCAACGGCCGCGATTATTTTCACAACCCCGACAACGGTTATTGGAAACGCATCTCGCTCGATCCGATCGTCGGGCGCGGCAACGAGGTGAAGTGGTCAACGGTCTATCAACTCCTCGACGCCGCCGGTCAGCCGATCATGGCGGAGACGCAGGTCTGGACGATGCGGGACCAGGGCGATCGCTACCTGCTTGAACTCGAGTGGAAAGGCGAAGGGCTCATCGATCTCACGGTTGCGAAATACGATTACGGCGGGCTTTTCCTCCGCATGCCGTGGCGCGCCGGGATGGAGGGCGCGATCGTCAACAGCAACCGCCAGCGCAACGACCGTGCCACCGGCCAGCGTGCGCTCTGGGTCGATGTCGGTCTCAAGCTCGACGGCCGCACCGACGAGGCGCACGTCGCGATGTTCGATCATCCAAAAAATACCGGCTATCCGCTCCCGTGGCGCATCGACGGCCAGATGGGCGCCGGTCCCAGCCGCGCGATTGCCGGCGACTGGTCGATCGCGAAGGGGAAATCAGAAACCGTCCGCCACCAATTTGTCATCTACGCGGGCGTGCTCGACGACGTGGCGCTGACCGAAGCGTGGAAAACCTACACGGGCGAAGCCTCCGACAGCGTGATGTGGGGGCTGGCCAAGGCCGAGGGCAGGCAGGCCGTTTTCCTTACCGGCGAACAGGCCGCGGCGAAAATGACCGTGCCCGCCGGCTTCGAGGTGAAACTCGCCGCCGCCGAGCCGATGCTCGCGCAGCCGATGGCGTTTTGCTGGGACGACCGCGGCCGCCTTTGGGTCGCCGAAAACCGCGACTTCGAAACGCGCAGCAAGGGATTCTCCAACTCGGGCGACAGCCGCATCGTAATTCTCGAGGACGTCGACGGAGACGGGAAATTCGACACCCGAAAAGTCTTCCTCGAAGGCATTCCGTTCCCCGCCGCCATCGCCGTCGGCTTCGATGGGCTTTGGCTCGGCGCCCCGCCGAATCTGCTCTTCGTCCCGGATAAAAATCATGACGACAAAGCCGATGCGAACATCGAAATCCGCCTGACCGGGTGGGGGATTCAGGACCGGCACGAGACGATCAACAGTCTGAACTGGGGACCGGATGGCTGGTTGTATGGCTGTCAGGGATTCGCCACGCGCTCGACGGTCGGCAAACCGGCCGACGGCGGAAAACTTTATCGCACGGGTGAACCGTTCCCGGAAAAAATCGCCGTGAAAGACGGCCAGTACCTCGACGGCGGCGTCTGGCGTTATCACCCGACGAAGGACCGGTTTGAAATCGTCGCGCACGGTTTCAGCAATCCGTGGGGACTCGATTTCGACGATCACGGCCAGATGTTCATCACGGCCTGCGTCATCCCGCATCTCTGGCACGTGATCCCCGGCGGCGTTTATCACCGGCAGGGCGGCCAGCACATCAACCCGTACATTTACGACGACATCAAAACCATCGCCGACCACCGCCACCGCTCGGCGCACGGCGGCGCGCGCATCTATCTCGCGGACGAATTCCCTGCCGCGTATCGCGACCGCATTTTCATGGCCAACATCCACGAGCACGCGGTGCTCACGGATGTGCTCGAGCCGAAGGGTTCCGGTTTCGTCGGCCATCACGGTGACGACACGCTTCTCGCCAACGACACCGCGTGGGTCGGCTTCAGCATGGAGATCGGCCCTGACGGCGCCGTCTACGTGCTCGACTGGCATGACTCCGATATCTGCGGTAACGCCGTGAACCAAAAGGAAACGGGCCGCATTTTCCGTCTCGCGCCGAAAGGTCTCCCGGGCAAGTCGGGGCTTAATCTCGCTGCGCAATCGGATCTCGAACTCGTCGAACTCCTGCAGCATCGCAACGACTGGTATGGTCGCCGCGCCCGCCTCCTCCTTCAGCAACGCGCCGCGGAAAACCGGCTCGACCCACGCGTCCCGGCGCGACTCTGGGAGATGTTCACCGAGACGAAAACCTCCGCCCAAAAACTCCGCGCGCTCTGGGCCCTGCACGTCACGAAGAATCTTCCCGCCGATCGCCTGCTGCCGTTGCTCGATCACGCCGAGCCGTACATTCGCGGCTGGGCGGTCCAGTTGCTTTGCGAGGATGCCGCGCCTGACACCGCCGCGTTGAAAAAATTTGCCGCGCTGGCCCGCGACGATGTTTCGCCCATCGCGCGGCTTTACCTCGCTTCCGTGCTGACGCGTCTTCCGCTCGCCGAGCGTTGGACGATTGCCGAAGGCCTCGTCGCTCATGGCGGGGATGCCACCGACCACAATCTCCCGAAGCTGATCTGGTTCGGCGTGGAGCCGCTGGTGATGACGGATGTCGCGCGAGCCTTGGTGCTGGCGGGGAGGAGCGAGCTTCCGCAGGTGGCGCAGTGGATCGCCCGTTGCGCCGTCGCCGGCCAGCAGAGTGAAGCGGTCGCTGCCGCGCTCCTGGCCGCAAAGGGAGTTCCCGCCCGCCTCGCGCTGCTGGAAGGGTTGCGCGATGGGCTCACTTCCCTCGGCCGCCGGGAAGTCGGTCCGCCGAGAAATTGGGAGGAGGCCGCCGCTGCTTTGGCGGCTGCGGGCGATGCCAAGCTGGCCGAAGTGCTCGCGCAGGTCGGCCAGCTTTTCGGCGACGCGAAAGCGTCCGCCGCTCAACTCGCCGTGCTTCAGGATCGCGCGGCGCCGCTGGAACGTCGTCGCGACATCCTCCGTGGCTTCGCCCGCGACGCGTACCGGCCGGCGTTGCCCGCGACGCTCGCCCTCCTGGACGAAGAACCGCTGCGCCGCGAAGCGATCCGCGCGCTTGCCGCGTTCGACGACGCCCGGGTCGCGCAGACGCTCCTCGCGCGCTATGCGACGTTACCCGTCGCCGATAAAGCCGACGTGGTCCTCACGCTCTCCTCGCGCCGCACCACCGCGCAGGCGCTGCTTGCCGCGCTGAAACAGGAGGCCATTCCGAAACGCGAGGTCACCGCCTTCGCCGCGCGCCAGCTCCAGCGCGTGCTCGGCCCGGCGTTTGTCGACTACTGGGGTCCGGTCGCGCAGCCCGCCGACGACAAGCAGGCGGACATGGCGAAGTTCAAGCGCCTGTTCACCGACGATGTCCTGGCTCGTGCCGACGCGTCGCGCGGCCGCGCGCTGTTCGAACGCACCTGTGCCGCCTGCCACACGCTCTACGGTCAGGGCGGCAACATCGGTCCCGATCTCACGGGCTCCAACCGCGCCAATCTCGATTACATCCTCACCGAGATCATCAACCCCAGCGAGGTGATGCAGGAGAGTTATCAGCTCGTGACCGTGACCACGCGCGACGGTCGCACGCTTTCCGGCAACGTCGCCGCGGACGATGATCGGCAGCTCACCCTCCGCCTGATCGGGCAGGACACGGTCGTCGCTAAATCCGAAATCCTGTCCCGCGAAAAATCTCCGGTTTCGATGATGCCGGAAGGACTACTCAAGGCGCTCTCCACCGAGGAGGTTCGCGACCTGCTCGCCTACCTGCGCACGACCAGCCAGGTGCCGCCGCCGAAGCCCTGACCGTTGGAGTTTCCATGCGCGACTACGCCTCCGAAATTCTTGCCCACCCCGACGATCCCTATCCCGTCTACGACGCGTTGCGCGCCGCCGATCCGGTCCATCGGAGCGCGACGTGGAAATGCTGGGTGCTCTCGCGCCATCGAGAGGTGTCGGCGGTGCTGCTCAACCCGCGGGAATTCTCCAGCCGCGGCCGCGTGACGAATGTGATCCAGCGCGAGTTCCCCGAGCATTTCCTCGAGCAGCTCAAGCCGATGTTCAACCACTACTCGCGCGGCATCATCAACCTCGATCCGCCCGACCACACGCGCCTGCGCAAGCTGCTCCAGAAAACGTTTCTCCCGAAAACGCTCGAGCGGCTCGCGCCGGCGATCCTCGCAAGCGTGGTCGAGTTGCTCGATGCCGCGGAGGCGCGCGGTTCGGTCGATCTCGTCGCCGACCTCGCCTATCCGCTGCCCGTGAGCGTCATCTCGGATCTCCTGGGCGTGCCGCGCGAGGACCGCGATAAGTTCAAGCGCTGGTCGCAAATCATCATGGAGTTTCAGGCCGTGCCGCTGCCGACCGCCGAGTCCATTTTGCGTTCGCAACAGGGCATCGTCGAACTCCGGGACTATCTCGG
Organism: Opitutaceae bacterium; assembly: GCA_039928635.1. GTDB lineage: Bacteria > Verrucomicrobiota > Verrucomicrobiia > Opitutales > Opitutaceae > DATAKE01. The sequence goes on from JBDSSU010000027.1 coordinate 14,261, forward strand.
ACACGTCCTGCGCCAGCGCCAGGCGGACCCGCGCGACGATCTGATCTCCGAGCTGGCACACAGCGAGTTTGAAGGCGACCGGCTCTCGGACGATGAACTGCTCTCGACCTCGCTCACCTTGCTCGTCGCCGGTCACGAGACCACGACCAACCTGATCGGCAGCGCAGTGTGGCTGCTGCTGCGACATCCCGAATCGCTCGCGGCGTGGCGCGCGGACCCCGGCCTGATGCCGGGCCTGATCGAAGAAGTGCTGCGCTTCGAAAGCCCGCTGCACCGCGTGGGCCGCACCGCGCTGGCCGACGTCGAAATCGACGGCCACCGCATCGCGCGCGGCGAGACCGTGTTTTTGCTGCTCGCGGCGGCCAACCGCGATCCCGCGCAGTTTCCCGATCCGCACGTCTTCAACCCGCGGCGCTCGCCCAACAAGCACATCGCTTTCGGCCACGGCATTCACTTCTGCCTCGGCGCCGCGCTCGCGCGCCTGGAGGCGCCCATCGCGTTGCGGGAAATTTTCCGCCGCTGGCCGCAGGCGCGTCTCAGGGACGAGCCGCTGCACTGGCACAGCGGGGTGATGCGGGGACTTAAAACGCTGCCAGTCGAACCCGGGGCCTGCTGACACCAAGCCGGAGCAAGCTTCGGCTTGATTGGATGTAGGCGGGGTGCCACCCCGCGAGGCAGGCGCTGCGAAACCTGAAATCAG
>JBDSSU010000028.1:0-6670 GCA_039928635.1 Opitutaceae bacterium
GAAGGAGTCACCCGGGCCGCTTCGCGCTCCCGGGAGCTTCCGGGGGAGGATCCGAGCGCACCGACGCCCGTGGCGGTTTTCGAAACCGCCTCGAGCGATCCACGTAACGGCGAGGCCACCGTGGCCACCTTGGCGACCGAACCCTCGCCATGCCTTTGAAGATAGCCCGCGATGATGAGCCCGCCCAACGAGTGGCCCACCAGATGAACCTTCGCCGGAAATTTCGCCGTGCCGTACCCGGCGTCGTGGTAATGGCGCAGCAGCTTCGTGCGATCAATCACTTCGCCGACAAAGGCGGCGAGTGCCGCTTCGGTGTTGTCGAGCGGCTGACGCCAGTCGTACGCGAATGGGTAAACCGGGACCGGTTGATCGGCTTGTGGACTGAGATTGTGCCGTAGTTCCTCGATGAATTCGGAGTACACCAAACCGAAGACCTGATCGGCGGTAACGCGCGCGGGCTCGATGAGTTCGTAGCGGGTATCGGACGGATGAAGGGTCACGCGCTCATAAGCTTTCACGATGAGCTTGAGCGGCGACCAGACCGCCTCCGGGTTGATGGGATATCCATCGCGGAGTGCGCTGGCCATGATCCCCGGCAGAAAAATAACGGGATAGGAGAACGGCGTGGACATGGTTTCGAAGGGGCGGCTGGGGAAAACTTCGCGACGAGGGATGGAAGATTTGCGCGAACCACCAGACGGCGGAAGCGAAAAGTGGCCGCTGCATCCCGCGCCAGCTTTGCTGGTGCCGCTCTTGGAAAGAGACGTTTCGCCGTCTCGGCCATGCCGATCGCTTTCCTCTTCACGAAGGATCGGGTGTGCGAAGGCCGCCGCGGTCCTGCGTTCAATGAGTCGGAAATGCGACGAGTTACGGGCAGTCCCATCGATCCCCTCGCTTGCCCAAAGTCCGAAGCGATCCCTTGACCCGCAGCGCAGGACTTACGGAATTACTCGATGGCCAAACCCAATCTTCAAATCGACTCCCTCAAGACCGGTAGCGGTGCTGTTCCCAAAAAAGGCGATGCTGTCACGGTGCATTACACCGGGTGGCTGGCCGACGGGAAAAAATTTGATAGCTCGGTCGACCGGGACGAGCCATTCACCTTCACGCTCGGTGAAGGTGAGGTGATCGCCGGCTGGGATCTTGGAGTGGCTGGGATGAAAATCGGCGACAAAGTTCGGCTCACGCTTCCGCCGGAGCTGGCGTATGGCCCGCGAGGTTATCCCGGCGCGATTCCGCCCAACGCCACGTTGGTCTTTGAGGTGGAGTTGCTGGCGATTAGCTGAGTTCGCGCCCGCCAGACGTTCCGTTTCTCGCGCGCGGTTGCCGCGCTCACGGTGCCGGGTTAGCCGGCGGAGTGCGGAGGAAGCGGCTGCGCCTCGTGCCGCTGTCGCCGTGCAGCGCGACCCGCGTGGCGGGATCGCTGTAGGGCTTCCGCCGATATCCCGGACGGTTGGGATCGGTCGCGCAGCGAATCTGAAATTCCTGCATCCGATCAAACAGCGCCAGCAGCTGGGCCGGTAAGGGATAGTGATCCAATTTCGACTGCTCGAGCGCCAGCAGCAGCTCGTGGCTGGCCTCAAGCGTGGAGAGGCAGCCGTCCTGCGGCTGTTGTTTGATCACATACCGGCTGCGTTGGACCGAAGTGAACATGACGCGGGGCAGTCGTTGCAGGCTCGGACTCAGCTTCAGCATTTTCCGCGCACTGCTCCAGGTTCCGTCGAGGAGGAATACGATTAACTGTCGGCGAGCGAACTCCTCGGAAGTGAGCGCTCCGGCGGAAAGATTTCGCGCGGTCTCTCCGGGGTAAAGCAGCACGGGAAAATTCGCGGGATCGCGGAGCAATGCCTGCACCGCCTCATCACGGTCGAACTCCACGCCGACATGCACTTCGCTGTTCGAAAGGCAGAGATGAGTCAGCCGCCCGGTCGCCGCTTTTTCCCGTTTGAATTCCTTGGGATGCATCAGGAATACAAACTTTGTTTTCGTGGGCATCGGCTGGATTGAAGCGCACCAGCACAGCGTTTTTGGCCAGAAACACCGGTAGCAAGTCTCCCGGCTCATGATTTCGCGAGCGTTCCGCTCATGCGGGAAAGTTGGGGGAACGCGTGCCGTGGCATCGCGAAACACGAAAGGAAAACCCGGGCACCGGCAATGTCGGTGTGGATGTTCCACTCGCCGCTCGCCTGCAACGCGGTGGTGGGTGGGGAACCAATTCGTCTCCGGGCGCACCATAGCAACCATGAAAACTCCAAACCGAATCATTGTTCGTTGGGCTTCGCTGATCGCTCTCCTCCCTTGTGGACTTTGGGCGGCGTCGAACGACACCATCCGTGCCGATAAACGGCCTGTTGCAGTGGACAATCGCCCGGCGTTGAAACAGGTCGACAAGCACTTCCTCGATAACGCGGTGAAAGCCAGCATGGAGGAAGCCGAAATCTCGAGGGTCGCCCTGGAGCGCACCTCGAATCCGAGAGTCCGCGAGTTCGCGCAGATGATTCTCGGCGATCATCTCAAAACGAATGACGCGCTCGCTTTGATTGCGGCCAACCGCGGTGTTGCCGTGCCGGCCAAAAACAACGACGCCAGCGCGTGGGCGAAGAAAGACGGGAAGAACTTCGACAAGGATTACATCGATAAGATGGTCTCCAGCCACGAAGACACCGTGAAACTCTTCCAGAAAGAGGCCATCGAGGGTGAAGACGCCGAGGCGGTCGCATTCGCCCGGAAGATGCTGCCAAGACTGCAGCAGCACCTGGAGCAGGCGGCCGATCTCAAGCGTCTCATGAAATAAACCCGCGATCTCAATCGCAGTGAGTGGTGCCGGCGATGTCCTCGGACTCGCCGGTTTTCTTTTGGGGCAGCTCCGACCATCGGAGGAGTCGCGGTCGAGTGCCGGTCTGGACGAAATGCCGCTCATGGGCATGTTTCCGCCATGCAACTTGCCGGCATTCACCATCTCACGGCTGTCACTGCAGACGCAGCTCGCAATCACGCTTTCTACACGCGGACCCTGGGAATGCGTCTCGTGAAGAAAACGGTGAACCAGGACGATGTGTCGGCGTATCATCTTTTCTATGCCGACGGCCTGGCAAACCCCGGTACCGATCTGACGTTTTTTGACTGGCCCGTTCCTCCCGAGCGGCGTGGAACACGGAGTATTGTCCGCACCGGGTTGCGACTGGCGGATCGCCGGAGTCTCACGTGGTGGAGCGCGCGGTTCGAGCAAGCCGGGATTGCCCAGGATTCGATCGTCGAACGCGACGGCCGCGCCACGTTGGACTTCGAGGATTTTGAGGGACAGCGGCTCAGCCTCGTCGTCGACGATCACGCCGGTTCCGGCCATCCTTGGGAAAAAAGCCCGGTCCCCTCTGAACATCAGATCCGCGGCTTGGGCCCGATCACCCTGAGCGTTCCCCAACTGGCGCCCACCGACCAGGTCCTGACGGCGGTGCTCGCGATGCGCCGGGTGCGGGAATACCAGATCGGCGGGCGCGCCAGCGGCTCGGGTGGTCTGGCCGGCGCGCGGCTGACCGACGCTGCGGTGCACGTTTATGAGATGGGGGAGGGCGGACCGGCCGCCGAAGTGCACGTGGCCGTGGAGCCGCAGCTGAACACCGCGCGGCAGGGAGCCGGCAGCGTTCATCACGTGGCTTTTCGTACCACCACGGCGGATTACCCAGCGTGGGCGGAACGGCTCCAGCGTTTGGGAATGCCGTCGAGCGGACCGGTCAACCGCTTTTATTTCCAGAGCCTTTATTTCCGGGAGCCGAATGGAATCTTGTTTGAGATCGCCACCGATGAACCTGGTTTCGCCGTCGACGAAGCGATGGAGACTCTGGGAGAAAACCTGGCGTTGCCCCCGTTCCTCGAGGGTCGCCGGCTCGAAATCGAGGCGGGGTTGAAACCGCTGGATTAAAAACGCGCCGCTCGAACGAAGGAAGTTGTCCGCAGCGGGCTTAATCGAAAACTTGGCGCGGTGAAATCGGTGACTGCCTCCGCTTTGTCGTCCCGTGCGCTCCCGGCGGGGGAATCGGTGGCGCATCGCGAGCTGAAACGGCTGGCGGTCACCTGGGCGTTGGCCCACCGGCTCGTGCTCTGCGGGACGGAGGTGCGATTGCCGCGCAGTGGCTATCGGGCGGACGTGGCGGCGGCGATGCCACGCGTGAGTTCCGCTGCGTCCTGCACGGCGGTGTTCGAGTGTAAGGCGAGTCGCGGGGATTTTCGACGCGATGCGGCGCCGGAAAACGAAACGACGGGTGAGGTCGCGGCGCTCCGGGTTCGCCTGGCGGCTTTGCGTGAGGCAATCGGGGTTCATCGGCCTGATCTGCGTCGCAGCGAGGAACTATTCGCCATGTTCGAGGCAGTGGATCTCCGCGGCGTCAGGCATGACATGCATGACCGGCTCACCCGCGAACTTCGCGTGCGTGAGCGCCGCCTGCTGGAAGGAACGAAGTTTTCACGGCTGGCGCGTTGGCGCTCCGCCACGTTGCTCTACCTCGTGGCGGAGCCCGACGTGGTCGCCCTCGCGGAGGTCCCGGACGGCTGGGGTTTGCTCGAGCGGGCAGGCGACGAACTTTTTCTGCGCGTGAAGCCCTGCCTTCACGAAACTACGGCGGAAGAGCGCGTGGCGTTTGTCGAACGCATCGCCGCGTCGGCGTGTTCCGGAGTGCGACGCAGCTTGGGCCTCGCCTGGCCGATCACCCGCGATCCCGCCTAACGCGATTTTTTTGGCGCGCGGCGAACTAGCTTTCGCACCGGCTTCGGTGGAGTGAGCGCGATCACATGTTTGAAGCGTCGCAACACGGCCGGATCGATCGTGGGCTGGGCATTCGTAGCCAGCACCGCGAGCCCATCGAAAGTTTCGAGGCGGCTGAGAAGGTAGCTCACTTCAATATTCGCATAACGATCGTGAGCGTCCTTGACCTCACTCCTTTTGCCGAAGAGGGCATCGGCTTCGTCGAAGAACAAGATCCACTGCTTCGTTTCCGCGCGGCGGAAGAGCTGGTCGAGATTCTTTTCCGTCTCACCGATGTATTTGCTGACCACTCCTGAGAGATCGACGCGATGAATGTCGCCGGCCTCCGCCGAGGCGAGCGTGCGAATCGCGGCCAGCGCCGCATCACTCGTGGCCCCGCCACGAATGAGCACACGTTCGCCCACGTTCGAGCGAACGGCGGGACGGATCTTCGTCGCCAGGGAAGTGGGCTTGAGGATCGTCGTGGGGCGGGTGCGTCGGGGAGTTTTATTCATGGGTAAAAGAGGCTGACTCACATGCCGGGAAAGCCACCCTTGGCTTTCATCGCTTCCATCTGGCGCATCATCTTTTTACCGCCGCCGCCTTTGAACATCTTCATCATTTTCTGCATTTCCTGAAACTGTTTCAGGAGCTGGTTTACCTCGACGATCTTCACGCCGGAGCCGTCGGCGATGCGTTTGCGGCGATTGCCATTCAAAATCTCCGGCTTCCGGCGTTCCTGCAGAGTCATCGATTTGATGATGGCCTCGGTACGCGCCATTTGTTTGTCGGCGCCTTCGGGAAGCTCCATGCCGCTCATGCCGGGCATCCTGCCAATGATGCTCTGCATCGATCCCATCTTTTTGATCGACTGCATCTGCGCGAGGAAGTCTTCGAGATTGAAGTCCGCCTTCCGCATCTTCTCCGCCATCTTCTCGGCTTCTCCCTGGTCGATGGATTCCTGGGCTTTCTCCACGAGCGAAACGACGTCGCCCATTCCCAGAATGCGCGAGGCGAGGCGGTCGGGATAAAACGTGTCGAAGTCCCCCGTCTTTTCGCCGGTGCCGACAAATTTGATTGGTACCCCCGTGATGGATTTGATCGAGAGCGCGGCGCCGCCCCGCGCATCGCCGTCCATCTTCGTGAGGATCAGCCCGGTAAGTTGCAGCGCGTCGTTGAACGCCTTCGCGACGTTCACCGCCTCCTGTCCCAGCGCACCATCCACGACGAGGAGCACTTCATCGGGCTGAATCCGCGCGCGCAGCTGCTTCACTTCCTCGATGAGATCGGTGTCGATCTGCAGGCGACCGGCCGTGTCAAAAATAATACAATCGCAGGTGGCCGCCTGCGCGGCGGTCATCGCCGCGGTGCCGATCCCGGGAACGTCCTTCGAAACGCGATCGGCGTAGAAGGTGAGTTCCTCCTGCTTCGCGAGAATTTCCAGCTGGTCGATCGCGGCGGGGCGATAGACGTCACACGCCGCGACCAGCGGACGATACGCGCGTTTCTTCAGGAGCTTGCCGAGCTTGGCGCTTGAGGTGGTTTTTCCAGAACCGTGCAAACCAACCATCAGGATCTTGAGGGGGCGGGCGCCGCTGAGGGTGTTCGATCCCTCGCCGAGCAAGGCGACCAGCTCGTCGTGGATGATCTTCACGACCTGCTGGCCGGGGGTGATCGATTTGAGAACTTCCTGGCCGACACATTTGGCCTGGACGCGGTCGACGAATTCGCGGGCGACCTTGAAATGGACGTCGGCGGAAAGGAGCGCGGTCCGCACTTCCTTGAGCGTCTCCGCCATGTTTTCCTCGGAGAGTTTGCCAACGCCGCGGAGGTTGCGAAGAGCACTGCCCAGTTTTTCGGTAAGGGATTCGAACATGGAAAAACAGAGTTGAAACCACTAACCGACACGAATGAACACTAATTTTTCTCCTC
>JBDSSU010000029.1:0-6767 GCA_039928635.1 Opitutaceae bacterium
GGTTTCCCACGCTCCAAGCCAATTTTGCGGATTTGAACCGCTGTTTATCCACGCGCCGGGATCACTCGTCACAGACATCCACCAACCATCGGCGCCGTCCCTCGGAAACTTTAGCGTGTTTCCCCGTTAAACGAGGCCGTTCATTGTGAGGGGCAGCCGATGCAGAAGATTCGCCAACGAAGCGCGGGCAAGGGACGTCTCCTGTCCCTCGCGGCCGTAGAGAATTTTCCAACCCTCAAGCTGCAGCCAGGCGTCGTCGGTGATCGGCGCCACGGTTTCGAAGCCTCCCTCGATTTTGCTATGACGCGCCAGATAATCCGCCACCTGCACCGCGGCAGCCAGCGATTGATGACGCGGTGCGCGACCCGGCTCGTTGTGGTAACGGGTGGCAAACGTGATTTCTTCCGCGAGTTGATGCCGCGCGAGAAAATGGGCGCCGATCTGGGCGTGATCCCAGCCAATCACCGCCCGTTCAAAAACACACACGTGCTCGGGAGAGGACGCCGACATGGCCATGACCATCTGCAGCTCCTCGGGGAACGAATAAGCCATGACGATCTTCCCGATGTTGTGAAGGAGCCCGATCAGATAGTCGGTGTCGTCATCCACGTTGAAAGAGGTGGAGCCCAGGATTTCGCGGGTAAGAATCGCCGTCGCGATACTGTGGCTCCACAACGCCCGCCAGGGCAGATTCGACGTTTTGGATTCGAGATGCTCGAGTTCCTCCAGGACGGGAGTCGCGATGGACAGCTCTCGAATCTGTCGCAGCCCCAGGAAAAAAACCGCTTCCTCGATGTTGTTGATCTTCGTGGAGAGACCGAAATAGACGGAGTTCACCAATCGCAAAATCCGCGCGGCGAGCGAGGGATCGCGCCGGATCACCGCCGCGATTTGAGAGTTAAGGCTGGTATCGGAACGCACCAGATCCTTCAACGTGCGGTTGATGCTCTTGAGCGACGCGAGTTTGGGGCACGCGTCGATCCGCCGCTTGATTTCAGCTTCGGTATATCGGACCCGCAGAATCGAATCGATTGACATGAATGAAACAAAGCGGGTCCACCGCCGAACCACGTGGTGATGCTCGCCGGGAATGGATCGGCCCAAGCGCGCAGCGGTTTAGCGCGATTCTGCTTAATCCCGAACAACGACGCGCCGATCTACGCAACTCTACTCACGCCCGTGCAGCCCGCGAAACTTCAAGCCCTGTTGGCGGACGCCGTCGGTCATCACCGTGCGGGCCGGCTCGGGGATGCTGAAAATCTCTATCGCAAAGCGCGCGCCGCGGCACCGAAGGACTTCGATGTGCTCCATCTCTCGGGGCTCCTCGCGTATCAACAAGGCCACACTGCCCTGGCGGTCGACTGGCTGGGTCGAGCGCATCGGATCGATCGGAAATCGGCGGTCTGCCAGATGCGGTTCGGGCTCGCGCTGTTGACAGCCGGACGCGCGGCGGAAGCGGAAATGCATTTACGGGCCGCAGTGAAAGGTCAGCCCGATTTCCATGAGGGATGGGACAATCTCGCCTACTGCTTGAAACTGCAGGACCGGCTTTCGGAAGCAGTCACATGTCATCAGCAGGCGACCAAATTGAAACCCAACGCGGCCGCTGGCTGGTACAATTTTGGCCTGACCCTGAGCCTCCTCGGTCGCCCCGCGGACGCGTTGGCCTGCCACGAGCGAGCCATCGCGGCGGATTCCGGTTATGCGCTGGCACGTTTCGGCCGCGCTCAGGCGCTGCATCAAACCCACCGCATGGCGGAAGCAGTCGCGGACTACGAAAAATACCTCGAACTCCAGCCGAACCATCACGAGGCGCGAAGCTACCGGCTGTTTGCCCTGCACTCCCTCGAAGGCGTTTCGCGGGAGGATCTTTTTGCCGCCCATGTTGAATACGGGCGGATCGTCGGGCGGGCCACGAGCGGCGTAGGAACGGCATTGCCCTCTTCCAACGTCGCCGACCCCCGTAAACGAATTCGCGTTGCTATCCTTTCGCCCGACTTACGCGCGCATTCCTGTGCTTATTTCCTGGAGCCGCTACTTCGTCATCTCGACCCGGCGCAAATCGAACTCTTGCTCTACCACGACCATTTTCGAAAGGATGCGATCTCGGAGCGCTTTGAGAAGCTCGCGGTCGTCTGGCGTGAGTTCGCCGGGAAATCCGATGCGGTGGTGGAAGCCGCGATCCGCGCGGATGCACCCGATGTGTTGATCGATCTGGCGGGTCACACGGGGATGACAAACCGCCTGCCGCTGTTCGCGCGACGCCTCGCGCCGGTGCAGATCACGTATCTCGGATATCCCAATACGACGGGTTTGCCGGCGATGGATTACCGATTCACCGATGAAACCGCCGACCCGACCGGGGTCGCGGACGCGTTCGCGACGGAAAGCCTTGTTCGTTTTGCGCCCACCGCTTGGACTTATGTGCCGCCGGGGGATGCGCCGGAGGTGGCGACCCTTCCGTGCGAGGCCCAGCCTTTCACTTTCGGCTGCTTTAACAGCCTGGCGAAAATCACGGACGCGATGCTGTTAACGTGGGCGAAAGTGATCGCGGCGGTGCCAAATGCTCGCCTGCTCCTGAAAGGGCCGGGATTGGGGGAGGCGGGTATCCGTGAAACGTATTTGAAGCGACTGCGCGATTCCGGCATTCCTGCGCCCCGCGTGGAGTTGTTCGAACGCACGCTCGATACGGCTTCCCACCTTGCGCTTTATCACCGCGTGGATGTGGCGCTCGACACGTTTCCGTATCACGGGACCACGACAACATGTGAGGCCCTGTGGATGGGTGTTCCGGTGGTTACGGTTGCGGGAGATCGGCACATGTCGCGCGTGGGCGCGAGTTTGCTCACCGCGATCGGACGGAGGGAATGGGTCGCCGAATCCGAGGAAGAGTATGTTCGCATTGCCGCGGGATTTTTCGGCCGCCGCGAGGAACTGCGGCAAACCCGCGCGGGCTTGCGGGCGGCGGTGCTGGCGTCGGCGCTGGGGCAACACGAGGCGCAAGCGACCCGTTTTAGTGCGGCGATTCGTGATTGTTGGGTGCGATGGTGCCAAAACGCCGCCGTCGCGGCGTAGGCGTATACGCCCCGGTTGAGGCCACCACGGGAGGGTGGAAGTACTAACGCCGAATTTAGCGCTAAGAAAACGAGGTGGTCGCCCGATACCAGACGCTGATGACTGCCCATCCCATTTCCCGCGAAGCGCTGCTCCATGTCGTTAAGAGCCTTCCCGCGGCGCCCCAGATTCTCGCACAGCTCGGCGGGCTGTTGCTGGATGTGAACACGGATCTCGATGACATCGTGAAGTTGATCAACCGGGATGCGGCCCTGACGACGCGTATCATTCGGGTGAGCAACAGTCCTTTGTACAATGTGGGCCCGCCTTACGCGTCGCTCGAGGAGGCACTCGCGCGCGTTGGTTTTACCGAGGTCTATCGCCTGACGGGTTTTGCCGCCATGGCCCAGGTTTCCGAGCAGAAGCTCGCTCTGTATAGTTGGAGCAGTGCGCAGCTCCGGGAGAACTCCCTGCTGACGGCGCTCGTCATGGAAGCATTGGTTGACACTTCCAAACTCGATCCGCGGATGGCCTACACCGCGGGCTTGTTGCGTTCCACGGGTAAGATCGCGCTCGATCGTTTGGCCAAGGGTGCGTTCCAGGGAACCACCTACGATGGAGAGGGTGGCGTGGGTCTGGCTGAGTGGGAAATGGGCTGTATGGGAATGACGAATTGCGACGCGGCGGCGGTCATCCTCCAGGCGTGGCGTTTTCCGGCGGAAACAATCGCCGCCATTCGCGATCACTATCTCACCGCTAAAAAAGCGGCCTCACCGCTTGCGAACCTTCTCAACATTGCAGCGGCCGCGGCCGAGCGCTGTGGTTTCGGCCTGACGGGAGAGACGTCGTATTTCGAGCTGACTCCGGAGAAGTACGCCGCCGCCGAGCTGACCGAAGAGGTCGTCCACGAAGCGATGCTCCGGGCGCTGGAGACTTTCAACAACGTCCGGACCGCGGTCGCCTAAGGAGGATCGTCAGCTCCGGATCTCCGGTCCACGCCGCCGGCATTTTTTGCCCCCGGAGACAGCGATTCGTCCCCATGCTGCCAGCAAAGGGTCGGCAGTGAGAATTAATGTACGGGATAATGCTGATTTAATGATGGTTAGGGAATCGACCGCGCTGAGGGCCCAAATCCTGCAAAATGCAGGTCCATGCCTTCCTCTGCATTGCTCTCCCCCCCGGCGACTTCCCATCGGAAGCCGGTTCAAAACTCTCTGCAGGCCGTCGCCGACGTCACGATTCCCTGGGCCGAAGCGTTTGCCAAGGTCCGCTCGGCGCTGACCGCTTACGAGGCGCAGCCCCAAGAGGAGGAGGCTCGCCGTGAATTGCAGCAAGCGATGCGCAGCGCGGCGGGTGCGATCGCCCGATTTCCCCGTCAACAATATCATGACGGACGAGTCGTGGCAGCGCGTGCCCTCGTGCGCGCGGTAGCCGATTCCGGCGTTTGCGACCATGCAATCGACGCGGCCGACCTCGTGGCGATGGCCGAGTTCTCGCGCCAGAGCTGGCCGGGTTTGATCGCGGCCATGTTGCTTGGGCCGGCGTGGCAATGGCCAGCCGCTCCTGTTCTCGACCAGGTACCCGACTGGCTGTGGGGCGATTATGCCGAGTGGCTCTTTACCGCACCGCAGCGTTTCACGGCGCTTGGCCAGGCCGAGGCGTACGGACCTTACGTCGTCCCCCGGATGGAAAATCTCGTGCGCTGGATCGAACGTAACAGCGGTTCCACCACCGTGAGATCCGCCCACGCGGCCTACATCAAGCGGGCCACGGCCCTGCCGGTTTACTTCTCCACGGGAAATCTCAAGCGCTATTCTGAATTACACGCTCGGCTGGTGACGCTCGCCTATTGTGGCAGAGCCCGCTCCCAAGATCTCCCTCCCACTCCGCGGGAAGGCCGGCGATTGCGGGTGGGTTTTGTGAACCGCCACTTTGGTTCGCAGACCGAGACCTACACGACGCTGCCGTCATTCGAACACCTCGATCCGCAGCAGTTCGAAGTGGTCTTGTTCGCCTTGTACGCTGCGGGAACCCCCCTCGAAAAATACTGCGAGTCCCGGGGCCAGGAATACTACCTTCTCCCCGAAAAGCTCGACGCGCAGCTCACGGTCTTGCGGGCCGCGGCGCTCGATATCGTGGTCTTCGGCACGAACGTCACGGGCCCCATCAACGAGGTCACCCGCCTGGCGCTGCACCGGGTGGCGCCGCTGCAGGCCGTGAACAATTCTTCGTGCATCACCTCGGGCATGCCGGAAGTTGATCTTTATCTCTCCGGATCGCTGACGGAAACCGCGGAAGCTCCCGCGCAATTTACGGAAAGGCTCGGTCTCATGCCTGGCCCGGCGCACGCGTTCAATTACGAGATCGATCGCGCTGAACCGACGACGGCGTGGACTCGCGAGCGGCTCGGTATCCCGGCGGACGCCGTGATTTTCGTGTCGGCGGCGAATTTCTACAAAATTATTCCCGAGATGCAGCACGCCTGGGCGAAGTTGCTGAAGGCAGTACCCGGCTCGTACCTCCTCGTCCATCCCTTCAATCCCAACTGGTCGAAGTCGTATTCCATCGAGCGGTTTTGCGCCGAGTTCGATCGCGTCCTGGCGATGCACGGCGTCGATCCCAAACGGCTCGCGGTTTCCAGCGTCCGGTTTCCTTCGCGCACCGATGTGAAGGAATTGCTCCGCGTCGGTGATGTTTATCTCGATACCTTCCCTTTCGGCGGAGTGAACTCGATGATTGATCCGCTGGAACTGGGGCTTCCGGTCATTGCGTGGGAAGGCGACAGCTTCCGCTCGCGCATGGGAGCGGCACTGCTCAGAACCCTGCAACTCGAGGAGTTGATCGTGCAGGATGAGGGCAGCTACCTCGCTCTGGCCGGCAAACTCGCGGATGAGCCCAAACTTCGCCAGGAGTTCGGCGCTCTGATTCGCGAGAGGATGGAAGCGCAGCCGCTTTTCCTGGACGCCCTCGCGGCGAGCGATGCGTGTGGGGACATTTTGACGACAGCCTACGATGAACTTTATCGCGTGGGTCGCCACGAGTTCCGCACCTCGCGAAATCCCTTGGTCGCGACGGCCACGCAACCCGCCGAAGCGGCGCTTGCCGCGGGCGAGGTCGCGCTGACGCAGGGCGATGTTTCCGCCGCCACCCGCTACGCCCGCGATGTCCTGCGTGCGGCGCCGGCGCATCCCAAAGCCCGTCACTTGCTTGGCCGAACGCTCCTCGCGGCGCAGAGCGTCGAACGCGCCACAACCTATCTCCTGACCACTCTCCCGCACCAGACGCAGAACGCGACGCTTTGGCTTCACCTGGCGCGGTCGCTCCGCGAGGGAAATAAAATTCCGCAGGCGATCGAGGCAGTGGAGGGATGTCTTCGCATTGATGAGGGTAACGTGGAGGCGTGGTTGTTACTGGCGGAGTTGGCGCTCGCGGCCGGGATGACCGACATGGCCCGTGACACCGGCGAGGTGCTGATCCGTCTTGCCAAGGACGATCCACGGGTGGTCGCGCTGCTGGCCTCGCTCCCTGCCGGCGAAGTGGTTTCTGCCTGAAGATTCTTCATGAGCGTCGTCGTCAGCCCGCGTACAACCGAGGGACAACCCGCCGGAGTTCCCACTGATGAAAGCGGGACCAGAGCTCGCCAAGCACGAGCGTTCCTCGAGCAAAAAAACTATATCGCAGCAGTTGCGTCCGCGCGGGAAGCACTGGCGGCC
>JBDSSU010000030.1:0-5226 GCA_039928635.1 Opitutaceae bacterium
CCACCCCAACCACCTCCACCTCCGCCCCAACCTCCACCGCTGGAGATCCACGGAGACATTCTTCCGCGTCGCGTGTAGAGCGTGTTTCGCCGGAACAGGCGCCTGAAGACACCGAGGATGATCATCGCGAGGATCAAGAACATGAACCCACCTCCGCCGCCGAAAGCGACTCTCCGACCGCGATCGGCGGCCGTTCGGCCAGTCCCGCGATATTCCCCGCGCGCTGCGGCCATGAATGCCGCGGTGCCGGCGCGCACGCCTCCCTCGAAATCTCCCTGACGGAAACGTGGCGTGATTTCCTCCTCGATGATGCGTTTGCTCAGAGCGTCCGTCAGCACGGGTTCCAGTCCGTAGCCGACCTGAAAAAACAGTTTCCGATCCTCGGAAAAAATAAAGAGAACCGCTCCGTTGTTACGGCCTTTCTGTCCGACGCCCCACGCCTCTTTCACGCGAAAGGTGTAGTCCTCGATCGATGAGCTCGACTGCATGCGCGGGAAAATCGCGACGACCAGTTGATTCGAAGTATCGCGCTCGAACTGAGTCAGCTGCTGGTTTAATTCCCGGGCAGTATCGGGACGCACGACGCCCGCGTAATCGTTAAAGTGATCCTTCGGCGCGGGTGGGATGACTTCCGCAGCGCGCGCTGCGGGTAGCGCGAAGCAGAGCGCCCACAGAAAAAACGGCAGGAGCCGCGTCGCGAACGGATTTCTCATGCTGAATCCCCGGGTGAGCCCGCGTAGCGCATGCATTCCGGGAGTGGACGCTGACCGGGGTTCAAACGGGGGTGGAATAACGAGCAGACAGCGCTGGCGCCGTTTTATTTTTCCGGAGCGGGCGCCGGCGCCGGTTTGGCCCCGAAGTCGAATTTCACTTCAGGCGGGCGGTCAGCGCCTTCGGTGGCAGCGAAATAGGGCCGCGGCGAATGGCCGAACATTCCCGCGAAGACGATGGCGGGGAAACGTTTCACCGCGGTGTTGTAGGCCTGCACCGCTTCGTTGAACCGGCCGCGTTCCACCGCGATGCGGTTTTCCGTCCCTTCCAGCTGCGACTGAAGATCGCGGAAGCCCGCGGTGGCGCGCAGTTCCGGGTAACGCTCCGCGACAACGAGCAAGCGGGACAGCGCTCCTCCCAACTGGGCCTGCGCCCGCTGGAATTCCTCCAGCTTCGCGGGGTCGGTCGGAGCCCCGGTGGCGGGAAGTTGCACGCGGCCCACGGAAGCCCGCGCGGCGACGACTTCGGCCAGGGTTGATTTTTCAAAGTTCGCCGCGCCCGTGACGGTGTTCACGAGATTGGGGACGAGATCAGCGCGGCGTTGGTAGACGTTTTGGACCTGGGCCCAAGCGGCGTCGGTGCCCTGCTGCAGGCCGACGAGCCGGTTGAAGATACCGCTCACCCATAAACCCAGGACGATCGCGACCGCGGCGATCACGAGAAGAATTTTTCCGAAGCTCATGGCGGTAGCAAACCTCACCTCCCTCGCATCGCAAGAGGCATCACCTTCGAACGCCGTGAGAAAGTTTTAATGGACAGGCTTGCGGCACGACGGGCTCGCCACATGGTGACGTCCGTTCTGATCGCTCGAAACCGCGTCACCACCCCGTGACGCAAACCCCCGGAAAAAATGAACACTCCCATCTCCGCTTTGTTGGAGCGCAAGGGCACCGCTGTGCACTCGGTGAACTCAAACGTGACGATCTCAGAGGCCGTCGCTGAAATGAATCGTCATCGCATCGGCTCAATCGTCGTTTTGGACGGTGATCGTCTCGCTGGTATTTTCACCGAACGTGACGTGTTGGTCCGCGTGGTGGGCGAAAGCATTTTGCCGAACCAAAAACGCGTCTCGGAGGTGATGTCGAAAAATCTGATCACGGTGACACCGGAGACCACCGTGGAAGAAACCATGGTGCTCTTTGCCGAAAAGCGTTGCCGCCATTTGCCGGTGATTGAGCACGGCCGTTTGGTGGGACTGATTTCCATCGGCGATATTTCGCGGTGGATTGCCGACAGCCACCGGGCCGAGGCCGAGCATCTCAAGAATTACATCACCGGCGGGTTCCCGGCGTAGCCGCGATCGATTCCGGCGCGTTGACTCGCCGGAATCGCGCCACACGTTCCGCCCGATGAAAACCCTCGCCCTTTTTCTTTCGGTTTTGATCGGTACGATGTCGGCTCACGCCAAAATCGTTTCCAAAGCCGTCGCTTACGAACAGGGCGGAGTGAAACTCGAGGGTTTCCTCGCTTATGATGACGCGAAAGTCTCCTCCGCGCGCAAAGCGCCGGGGGTTCTCGTGCTGCCGGAATGGTGGGGCTTGAACGAATATCCGAAGGAGCGGGCCCGCCAGCTCGCGGAGCTTGGTTACGTCGCGTTTGCCGCCGACATGTTTGGCGCCGGGGTCGTTACCACGGATCCAAAAAAGGCGGGGGACTTCGCGGGGCAATTTTATGGAAAGCCGCTGATGGCGGAACGTGCCCGGGCCGGATTCGACCAGCTGATGCGCACGGGGCTCGTCGATAACGGTCGCACGGCAGCGATCGGCTACTGTTTCGGCGGCGCCGTCGCGCAAGCGCTGGCTTACAGCGGCGCTCCGCTCGCCGGGATGGTGAGTTTCCACGGGAGTTTGATTCCCGCGTCCGCCGATGCGGCGGCGAAGAACAAGGCGAAATTTCTGATCTGCCACGGGGCGGCGGATTCTTTCATCACGAAAGAAGCGCTCGATACCTTCACGGAATCGATGAACACGGGAAAATTCGATTATCAGTTTATCAGCTACGCGGGCGCCGTGCATGCGTTCACGAATCCCGGTGCCGACAAAGCGGCCGCCGCGTCCGGACTGAGCGGAATCGGTTACAATGCGGCGGCTGATAAACGCTCCTGGCAGCACATGCGCGATTTCTTTGCGGAAGTCTTCGCGGATAAAAAATAAACGCCTGCAGGTTCGTTTTTAAGATTGGTTTGACGTGCGGCGGCTTGCCTCACGCCGGCGTTTCTTTCCTGCTCACGCTCAATGGATCTGGAAAATGCCCGTCAGAGTATCGAAAGCGCGCTGCTGCGGATGCGCGCACTTTATTTGAAGCCGGTGTTCGACGAATGGATGATTCTCGATCCGGCGGCGAAACACGGGGGAGTGCTCGCTTACGTCGGACCGCGCGTGGAGAGCTTCCGGCCAAACCTTTCGACGGACGTGGCGCCACTGCGGGCCATGATGGAGGGTCGCGAGCTCAATCCCGGCGATTTCGAGTTCGCGCAGGACGCGGCGGGACCGCGGCATGACGCGATTGTGAAGATCGGCCCGAAGAGTTTTCTCGTCTGCAACAACACGGCGAAAACCATGGCCGAGCTCCGAGCTGATCCTCAATGGCTCAAGGCGCAGGCCGCGTTTTTCGAACTTACTGAGAAATTCCGCGCGGACCCGCTGCAAAGCGTGAACTGATCCGCGGGTTCGGGCGGCGTGGGGTTCTGCGGGTGAGCGGTTCGGAACACGGGCAGGATGCCCGTGCCACTTCCTGGCGTCATGAGTTCAGCAGCCCTACGCTCACGAACCAGGCGTAAGCGGCCAACAGTGGCCATCCCATCCAGCGCGGAAGACCACCGGCGAACGCCACGCAGACGAGATGAACGCAGGCTGCGCCGAACACGATCGCGAGACCCGTTTCAAACAAGGCGGGCACGGGCAACGGCGTGATGATCGCGCTGACTCCGATCGCGAGGGGAATGCAGATGTGTCCATCCCCGATTTGCGAAGCATACGCGATGTCCGCCCGGCGCTTGGCCGTGTAGTAGAAGGCGAGCAGCGCGTTCGGCAGCACCATCAGCCACCCGCTGAGCCATCCTAAATTTGACGCATTCACGAAATCTCCCTGCTGCGCCGTGAGCCAGGTCACCAGCCAGTCGATGCTGACGTAGAGCCCGTAGGCGCCGATCAGCACGACTAAAACATCGATATAGAAAAGCGGGCTGAACGAGCGTTGACGTCGGACGTTGTGCTTGAGCACGTCGAAGACTTGGAAGCATTGCCAAAAGAGAAAAAGCCCCACGAGCACGAATCCGTCGCTCGCCTCGAGTTTGCCATCGCGGCTGAGCGCCCAGGTCGTGCCGCTGAAAAACAGCGCGGCCGTCAGGGTGAGCAGGAGCGATAATCGGTTGAGTTGCTGCGTCGTTTCCGCCGCGGCGGTGCGCGCCTTCTGGCGGGGGTTCGATTTCCCGGATGCTTTGCCGTTGCGCAGACTGAGTCCCCAGATGAGAGCGGGGAGTCCGAGGATCAGCGTGAGATTCGTGACATTGTTCACGAGGCAGTTCGTCAAAATTTCCTGGGGGGCAACGTTGCCGCGGGTCACCACCGCCACGAAGAGAAGATTTCCCAGCCCTGAGCAGTACGGCATCACAAGCGTTCCGAGGGCCGTGCCCTCGAGCCCGTGATCGAGCAATGCTTCCAGCCGCCAGATCATCAGCAGCGAGGCGCCGAGGAAGACGGCGAGATACGTCCAGACGCTCGCGACACCGAGCTCGTTGATCAACTCCGGGAGGGGATTCACGAGGCCGAAGCAAAGCCCAGCCGGTAGCGATCCCCGCGGCGCACGAGTTTAAGTTGGGCGCCGAACGTCTTCGAAAGGTTGGCTGACGTGAGTACTTTCGCGCGTGGTCCCGCTGCGACCACGCGGCCCTCGCGCAGCAGCAGGGCGTGCGAAAACGCTGGAGTGATTTCCTCGACGTGATGCGTGACGAGGAGGAGCGCCGGGGAATTGGCGCTGCGACGTTTCCGCGCAAATTTTTCCATGAAGCCGAGGAATTTTTCCCGCGCGACCGGGTCGAGTCCGGCGCAAGGCTCGTCCAGCACCAGCAACTCCGGGCGCGGCATCAACGCTCGGGCGATCAGCACCCGTTGCCGTTCGCCCTGCGAGAGATAGGTCCAGGGTCGATCCGCGATTCGCGCCAGACCGACTTGGCGGAGGAGGCGCAACGCCGCGACGCGATCGCCCCGCGTGACTCGCGCCCAAAGGTCGAGCTGCGCGAATTTGCCGCTCATGACCGTTTCGAGCGCCAGTTCGGCAGCGGGGATCGATGCGCCAAAGGCACTCGTGACGACGCCAATTTTCAGGCGCAACTCCCGCCAGTCGCAGGCTCCATACCGCCGACCCAGCAACGAGATTTCGCCCGCGGTGGGGGAGAGATAGCCGGTGAGGGCTTTGAGCAGCGACGTTTTGCCGGAGCCATTTGCCCCCAAAATC
>JBDSSU010000031.1:0-4201 GCA_039928635.1 Opitutaceae bacterium
GCGCAGATCGTCGCCCTCGAAGCCCTGCAATCTTCGCCGACCGCCCCTCTCGTGGTGAACCCCGCTTCGTCGATCAGCACCGGAACCTCTACCTCACTCGATACGACCCTGACTACGCTCGCGTCTCGTTTCACTTGCACACGTCTCGTCGAGGACATTTCAGGCCGGAGCAACATCAAGCTGATCACGCTCGGTGTCTCGTGGACTGGCGTCGATGGCCGTACCCACGCGCTCAACTATCAAACTCGCTACGCCAAAAACGGCCTGAGCGATTATTTCTATGTCACGCACTAACCCACGCCCCCGCCGGCTACCCTCTTCCTTCCCAGCCTCGCGCCGGACCGGCTTCACGCTGATGGAGGTTTTGATCGCCGCCACCATCTCAGCCGTCGTTCTCGCGGGTGTCCTCACTTCGTTTCTCATGATGGGTCGGAGTGGCTACAATGCTTCGAACTATAGCGTCATGGAAACCGAGGCTCGTCGCGCGCTCGAGACCTTCAGTCAGGAGGCCCGCATGGCCAGCAACATTGCCTGGAGCAGCGCGACGTCTGTCACTTTCACCGTAGTTAACAGCACGACAACCTATACGGTCACCTACGCATACGATGCCAGCACCTCCGGCGCGAATGCGCGGACTTTCTATCGCAAGCTTGGCGATGTCAGCAGCAGCTCGCCTCGCCTCGTGCTCGTGTGGGGAGTCAGCGAATTCGCGTTCCAGCGCTACAAGGTGGTGAATGGCGTCGACTACAGCGCGGCGAACGATCTCGAGACAAAACAGATTCAACTCACGCTGCGATCCGTCCGGACCGGCGTCACCACCGTCGCCACCACGAATGCCGTGCTGTCCGCCAGGGTCGTGCTGCGCAATAAAGTCGTCAGCACCTAATCATCCGCCGGCCAAACGAAACATGACCTCACTCTCCCGCTCCAGCTCCAGGCTTCGTCGTCCGCGCTCCACGCGTGGCTCGGTGCTCATCGTCGCCCTGCTGCTCGCAACGATCCTCGGTATCTCCCTCGTCAGCTATCTCAGGCTCAGTCGAAATTCCCTCGTACTGTCCAATCGCTCGTTCTTCAACACCGCGTCCCTCAATCTGGCCGAAACCGGACTCGAGGAAGCGTTATGGGCCTTCAACCAAGTAACCGCTGGCGTCGCCCCCGCCACGGCTTGGGCCGGCTGGGATCGGAGCGATGGCACGACCGCCAAGCGCACGTTCACCGATTTTGTTCTCCCCGCCAACGCCACCGCGGCGGTGAAAGTCTACGTGAGTCGATACGATCCGCCTGCGGGCACGCAGCCCAAAATCGCCACGACTGCGACCGTCACGGTGGCAAACGAAACGCGCACCGTCGAAAAATGGCTCGAAGTCGGTCTGAACCGCCGTTCGAAATTCGCGATGGGCTTGGTCGCGAAGACTCAAATCACCTTCCGTGGCAATACGGCCTCGGTGGACAGTTGGAACTCGGAAAAAAACGACGACGGCACGCCACGCGGTTCGCCAGTCGACTACAGCACCGGCGTGAAACACTCCAGCGGTAGTGCCGGCAGCACCTCGGTGGCGGTCGGCTCCGTCGCGGTGAACAACGCCGATATCTGGGGATTTGTATCGGTGGGAAGCTCGAGTAGCTCCGCCGTTAGCGTCGGCAGCAACGGCACCATCGCTCCCTATGGCTCACCCCAAGGCACGGTCGACACCACCCGCATCGCCACGGATTTCACGACCAATCTCGACGTCGATCCGAGCCCCGCCACGGGCACCTGGATCGTCGGTTCCTTTCCCGCGACGATCGGCACAGCTGGCTCCACCACCGTGTATCGCTATGCCGGCGATATCACGAGCAGCTTCCAAGTGCTCGGAAATGTCACGCTCATCCTCACGGGAACCTCGGGAGATGTGGTCCGGATGACCGGAGGAGACACGCTCACGATCGCCACCAATTCGTCGCTCAACCTCTATGCCACCGCCGGTCTCAAGTTCAACGGCAACGGGATCACCAATCTCACTAACCAAGCCAAGAACCTGCAGATTTGGGGCACCGGCGGCGCCTCCCAAGATATCGAGGTTGGAGGCGGGCCCTATTTCAAAGGGGTCATCTATGCACCGAACGCCGATGTTACCTTGCACGGCAACCCAGATGTCATGGGCTCCATCGTCGCGAATAACATCGATGTCATGGGCAACGCCAAGTTCCACTACGACGAATCGCTCGCCGACCTCGGCGGCAACAATCCCTGGGGCGTGGTCAAATGGCGCGAACTCCTCAACGCCACCGACCGTTCGCCTTACACGACGGCCATGAGCGGCTGGTAGCTAGGGTGCCTTGGCGCGACGCGAGTGGAGCCGCTTGGAGTTGCTCCACCAGCGACCCTGCACCGGACGAGCAGCGTTTTTTGCCGGCCCTTTCGGAGGGTGCGGTAGAGATCGAGGTCAACGAGTTTCTTGAACTCGTGGCTGGGCGGTGCCGAGCCGGCGCGACAAGGAAACGACCTCGCCCACCGAAGCCGCCGCGCAGATCGCGGTTTTGCTGGGTTGAGCGTTTCCGGCTTTTAATAGGCCGTCGGCGGCGGGCGCACGATCTGCCACAGCGTCCGCGTCGTGATCTGCAAATCCAGCCATACCGACCAGTGGCTGATGTAGTACACATCCCAATAAACCCGCCGTCGTAGCATCTCCTGCTCCAGCACTTCGCCGCGATAACCGCGGCTCTGTGCGAGGCCGGTGATGCCCGGCTTCACGAGATGGCGCGTCCGATAACCGCGCGTTTGCCGGCGGAATTCCTCGTCGAGCAGCGGCATATACGGCCGCGGACCAACCAGGCTCATGTCGCCGCAGAGCACGTTCCAAAACTGCGGAAACTCGTCGAGACTGTGCCGGCGGATGAAACGTCCGAAGGGGAAAATGCGTTCGTCCTCCGATTTCGCCTGCTGCGACTCCGCGGCTTCGTCGGCATCGGCGCTCACCCGCATCGAGCGAAATTTCAACATCCGAAAAATTTCGCCCCTCTGACCGCGGCGTTCGCGCACGTGATACAGCGGACCCGGCCCCTGAATCCGTTGCATGATCCACACCCACGCGCACAGCGGTGGCAACACGAGACACACGACTGGCAGCGCGATCGCCAGATCGTAGGTGCGCTTCACCAGCCGATTCAACGGATCCTCGAGCGGCTCCTCTTGGAGGGTATAAAAATGCCGCCCTTCCTCGATCGTCGGCACCAGCGGATGCGTGTAGCGTTCGGCGAGATTATTGTGAATCAAGAGCCGGCAGCCATGCTCGTGACAAATCTCTATCACCGCCCGCGCCTCGGAATCGGTGGCAGGCAACTCCAGTAAGATCACCTGTCCAATCGTCCGCTCGACCAAAACGCGCCTCAAGTCCCCGACTCCCCCAAGCCAGGGGGCAGGCAGGTTCGTCGCCGCCGCCGAGGCCTCCGGATCGTCCGAGAGCAGACCAACCGGATGGATGCCGAGTGGTTCCTTGTCCGCGATCCAGTCGTCAAGCTGCGAGAACGAAGCACGCCGCCCGATAAACACCGTCGGCAACGAGTGTCCGCGATGAAACACGAGTCGCGCGAGCGCCCCCGGCAGCCAGGCGTTGAGAATCGTCAGGCCAAACCAGCTCCATCCGAGAAAGCTGCCGAGAAAAAGGCGGCTGATACTCCTGTCCTGGGTCGCGAACATCATGCTGAACGTCAGGAGCGCCATCAGTCCCACCTGCCGCGCCGCGAGGCGGGCCGCTTCGCCGAGACCCATCACATGAAAACGGGGGGCGAGCCGGGACAACTCGCGGGCCGACAGCAACACCCCGCCGATCATGCAGAGAAAATACGGCAGCAGGTTCACCTGCCGCACGAGATGCACGAACGGCACGTAGCGTATGATGAGTTCCGAATAGCCCCAGAAAAACAACCCGACGAAAACCGCGATCGCCCCCGCATGGAGATTGGCCAGTCCGCGCGCCCGGGTGGTGATCATGGATAACGGTGTATGTAACATCGCCGAACACCCTGCAAGCGCGGCTATGGGACGAGACTTTGAGCGACGCAGACCGGCAGAAACGTTCGTTCGCCAAACCCGACTGCTGCAAACTAACCCTTCGCCGCCGGAAGCTTGGGAAGATAACTGCGCATATCTTCGCCAGTAAGCATTTCGAAAGCAGCATAGACCGTGGACATAGTGATCTTGGACCGCTCGGTGCGGCCG
>JBDSSU010000032.1:0-8534 GCA_039928635.1 Opitutaceae bacterium
ATGCTCGTTTTCCCCGCCCGGCCCGTATCCCACCGTGGGAATTTTCAGATGATGCGCGAAAAAATGCATGTCGTTGAAACCGGTGGAAACCCTGAAGACGGATTCCTGGCGGCGGACTTCCGTGACACAGCGCGCCATCGCTGCAAAGAAGGAATTTTGGGGCTTGGAGAAACAGGCGAAGCTCTCCGAAACTTTTCGTACGCTGATCCGGCATTGCGGGATCCCGTGCGCGGCCGTCGCCAGGGCGGTGCGCAATTCACGCTCCGCCGCTCCATGGTGTTCAACGGCGAGGACCCGACGATCGATGGAAAAAGTGGCGAGCGCCGGCACCGTGTTGATCTTGCCGCCCTCGCCTGGCCCAAACACGCCGCCGATATTGATCGTCGGACTCATTGTTTTGCCTTCCGGCGTCACGAATTTTCTCCGGGCCAGCTCGCGCTTATGGCCTTCGAGCGCGAGCACGAGCGCCGCCATTTTCTCCAGGGCATTCACTCCAAGATCGGGCCGTGAACCGTGGGCCGCGCGCCCATGGACGGTCACTTCGAGCCACACGACGCCGTTATGTCCGCAACACACTCCATTCAGTTCTCCTCCTTCCATCACCACCGCGAAATCGGGCGCTATCGGCGCGTGCTGTACGAGCCAGCCCGTGCCGAGTTGCGAATCCGTCTCCTCATCGGCCGTGAAGGACACCTCCACGTTGACGCGCGGCACGGCCCGCGTCACGCGCAGGGCCTGCAGGGCAAGGAGCAGGCTCGCGATCGATCCCTTCATGTCCGCCGTGCCGCGGCCGTAGATCCACCCTCGATCGACCGTGCCGCTGAAAGGACTGCCATGCCGCCACGCGCCCGAAACCGGAACGACGTCGTAGTGCGCGTTAAAGTGAACGGTTTTCCTCGCGCCGCGCACGGGCAGTTTGCCGACGATGTTGTAACGCGGGAATCCATGCTGCTCCGGCGGCAGCGCTTTTTTCACCAGTTTGGAAGGGACCGTGAAACGTTTCGTGGTTAATCCCAAGGCGGCCGTCTCGGAGGTCAGCCAAGTGGTTAACGCGTCATAGTGCTCTCCCGGTGGATTGACCGTGGGATACCGGACCAATTTCCTGAGTCTCCGCACCAGATGATGCGCGTTTTGATCAATAAATTCGGAAGGGGTCATGGGATCGAAGATTGGGAGCCAAAAAACGCACGCGAACCGGAGCATGATCGGGAAAACCACGGCGCTGAGGCGAGCGCGTTTGTTCGATGCCTGGTCGGCGTCTTGATCTCGCCCCGAGTGAAAAGGTGCTCTTCAAAACAGTCATGAACGCCGCAGCGCAGCAAGTGATCACCCGGTTGGGCCTCGCCCCGCTTCCCGTGGAGGGAGGCTTTTTCCGCAGCCTTTGGACCAGCGCCTCGAAACTGCCATCGGGGCGCGGCGCCGCATCGAGTATCTATTTCCTCATGACTCCGGACGGTTTCTCGGCGCTTCACCGGATGGCGGTCTCAGAGGAGATCTGGCACTTCTACTCGGGTGATGCGGTGAAACACGTTCAGTTCGATCCGCATCAAGGGCGCGTCTCCATCACGCGGCTGGGGCCCGACGTCCTCGGGGGCGAGCTGCCGCAGCTGCTGGTACCGGGCGGGGTGTGGCAAGGTGCGTGCCTCGCGCCTGGCGGTTCCCACGGCTGGGCCTTAATCGGCTGTATCGTTTCGCCCGCTTGGGATCCGGCCGATTTCGAACTGGGTGATCGCCACGCGCTCGGCAGTGCGTTTCCCGGAAACGACGGGTTGGTGCGCGAACTGACGCGATGATTTTTGACAGCGTCCCGGCCGCCCCCAACCTCGCCCGAACATGACGCTCGCCGATCTGAGGAAGGACTACTCGCTCGCCGGATTGACGGAGAAAGACCTCGCCCGCGACCCGTTCCGGCAATTCGAGAAGTGGTTTCAGGAGGCGGAGGCGGCAAAACTCCCCGAACCCAATGCGATGACCCTCGCGACGGCGACGCGCGACGGCCGCCCTTCCGTCCGGACCGTGCTCCTGAAAGGCCTTGATGGCCGTGGCTTCGTTTTCTACTCGAACTACGAAAGTCGCAAAGGCCGGGAGCTGGAGGCGAATCCCCGCGCCAGCCTGCTCTTTCCCTGGTTCGCGCTCGAGCGTCAGGTAATCGTGGAAGGGGCCGTGACGAAAGTCGCCCGCGAGGAATGCGAGGCCTATTTCCATTCCCGTCCGCGGCTGAGTCAGCTCGGGGCGTGGGTCGCGCAGCAGAGTTCGATCATTTCCGGGCGCAGCGTCCTGGAGGAGAGTATGCGGATGTTGGACAAAAAATACGCGGGGCAGGAAGTGCCGCTTCCCCCGCATTGGGGCGGTTGGCGCCTCGCACCGGAAACGGTGGAGTTCTGGCAGGGCCGGCGCAGCCGCTTGCACGATCGCCTTCGCTTTCGGCGCGAAAAAGAAACGTGGGTCGTGGAACGCATCGCGCCGTGAGTCTGGCCGGCGCTCCGCGCTGGCGGGCGGCGCATCCGCTTTTAGGGCCCCGCGACGCGAACGTCACCTGATCTTCACCGACGATGAGCTTGCCTCGCGACGAAAGCGGCGGACCTTCCCGGAAGATGCGCCTTTACCTGATCCGCCACGCCCACGCGGTTGCCGCCGATGAAGACGCGGAGCGTCCGCTCAGCCAGAAAGGGCGCGAACAGGTGAAACGCCTGGCAAATTTCTTCAAAAGCTCGGAGGCCTTCCAGCCCGACGAAATCTGGCACAGCCCGCTCCGGCGTTCGCTGCAGACGGCGAAGTTGCTGGCGAAAAAACTCGAATGCGCGGTCCCACTTGTCGAAGTGGAAGGGCTCGAGCCGGAGGACGACGCGCGTGCGACCGCGCTGCGTTTGACGAGCCTGCGTTGCGACGTCGCGATCGTCGGCCACGAACCGCATCTGAGCGCGCTGGCCTCGGAGTTGATCGCAAAGGGACCGGCCACTTCGGCGTTCGTCCTGCGGAAAAGCTCGGTGTTGGCCCTCGAGCGGTCTCGCGGCCGTCGCGGCTCCACGTGGTCG
This sequence comes from Opitutaceae bacterium, assembly GCA_039928635.1. Taxonomy (GTDB): domain Bacteria; phylum Verrucomicrobiota; class Verrucomicrobiia; order Opitutales; family Opitutaceae; genus DATAKE01. Next base: position 3,036 of record JBDSSU010000032.1, read on the forward strand.
GTGCGCTGGCAGGTCTCGCCTGAGCTGCTCTCCGCGTAACTTGTCTCGGGCCGGGGCGCAGTCAGATTGCGGAGACATGACACTGCATCTTCTGCCGACGCGAACGGCTGGCGCCGCCGAAAATATGGCCGTCGATTTTCTGCTGTTGCAACGCTACCCGGAGGAAACGGCGGCGCGTTTCCGGCACTATGGCTGGCACCGTCCCGCCTTCACGTTTGGCTATTCCCAGAAGATCGACTTCGTGCGCGGGCAGCTTCCGCAAGATCAGCCGCTCGACGTCTGCCGTCGCGCCACGGGCGGCGGCATGGTCGATCATCGCGAGGACTGGACTTACGCCCTCGTGATTCCGCGTGGCCACCCCTGGGAGGAGATCCGCGCCACGACGAGTTATCGCGAGGTGCACGAGACGCTTGCCGCCGCCCTGCGCATTCAGGGGGTGCCGGCGGTGACGAAGCCCGTGACGGAAGCGCCGCCGGGAGATGACCCCGGGCCAGGCGTTTGCTTTCAACGCGCGGAAGTCTTCGACGTGGTGAATGAGCGCAGCGGCGAAAAGATCGCCGGCGCCGCGCAAAAGCGAAACAAGCGGGGGCTGCTCTTTCAGGGCTCGATCTGGCGACCGGCCGTCGGCGCGCCAGTCGATTGGAATCGGTTCGAGGAGGAGTTCTCCTCCGGGCTGGCGCGAGCGCTCAACGGTTCAGCGTCACGCGTCCCCTGGCCCGAGTTTAATGAGGAGGAACTCAGCGGACTGCTGGAGCAGTATTCGTCACCTGAGTGGTTGGAAGCCCGATGAATTCACGGACGCGCGTGTAGTAGCCCTTGTGGCGAAGGGTCCAGGCGAGAACGATGAGCCCAATCAACACCACGAGAATGAAGATTTCCCGCCGGCGCCGTTTCGCCGCTTTGTCCTCGTAGGGGTCGGTGCGGCTGAGATGGGATCCGGCTGGCAACATGGCGCGCTGCGTCAGGGTTGTGCCGAAGGGAATGTTGATTTTCACGCGGCCGTTGATGGCCCAGCCATTGGCGTCGAGGATCGGTCCGAGGGTTCGCTGCCGGAGCTTGAGGAAAGCAATGATCACGGCTGGCAACGAAATCGCCAGCATGACCCCAAGGACGATCAAGGGGTACTGCCACAAGTGCACGTCCGCGAGCTTGGCCCCTACCGTGGCGAGTGCGCCACCAATGGCTCCGACCGCGACTCCCAAGGCGGCGACGACCCCCACGTCGATTTTCCTCGGGGGCGCAGGCGGCGGCGTGGGAGTGGAAGCTAGGACAGCTTGGGTGGCGGCCGCATTCGCCGTGGCCGTGACTGCCTTGTCCGCCACTTTGCCGAGCCGATCGTTGGAAGCTGCATCGGCCGCGGCCGCGCGCTTCGCGGCCATCTCGTCGAGCATCCGGACGAACTTCTTGTAGGGCGACCAGAACGCCTGCCGCAGGCTGATCGGATTTTCTACGATACTGGTGATGACCGCATACCAATCGTTGCCAGCGCGGTCATAGAAAATTCCGTGGCGACCAACGAACAGGTAGTCGCTGTCGCCCTGCGTGAAGCAGGCGGCCAGGGTGATGGGTTTGGCGCCGGCTCGCGTGCAGGCGACGTAGGCGATGTACATCTTACCCATGGCGGCGAGGGGAAGCGCTGCGTCCACGCGAACGCAGAATTCGCTGGAACGGCTGTCCAGGTAGAGCGTGCCGGCCTGGAATGTCGCCCAGCGGTCGCTCGAATAAAAGTCCGCGAAATTAACGAAGTTGTGCAGCAGAGTCCGCAGGTCGCGATGGTAGCGAGCGAGCCGCTCGACATCGGAGATTCCGCGGAATTGCGGGCCTAGCTCGCGATCCCGCACGATCAGCGCATCCAGACCGGCGCGCGCTTTGTCCTGCAGGATCGCACGCACGCGATCGAGGGGGAGTTTTTCCACCGCGCTGGCAGGCTTGCTGCCCAGCCAGGCCTCGTAAGGCGCGAGCCGCGTGCTGATCGCCTGCCACTCCGCCTCGGATAGTTCATGTTTTCCCGCGCCGAGGATAGGGGTGATCGTCTTTACAACGAATTCCGCAATCAGCGGAGACCAGGCGGGATTGACCCCGTCTCGCAGCGGCAAAGGACGATTGGCTTCGATCCGGGCGAGAGGGAATCCAGAAACCTCGCCGGCGGTGATATTCAAATCCTTCGCGGCGATCGCGAGGTATTCGGTCTCGCTGCGATTGAGCGCGGCGATCGCACGCGCATCAAAGGCGGCCAGCCGGCAGCGGCCGAAGAAGTCGTCGATCTTCGGCCGGACAGGTTTAAGCGCGTGAACGGCGGCTTCGGTTTCGGCGCCGAGGACCGCCACATTTTGCGCGGCGCTTTTTTCCACCCATGCGGAGTAATCAGCGATTTCCGTGAAAAACTTTTCGATTTGCTCCGCCGTGACGCCGATGGCGCCGGTATGCATCGGAGTGCCACCGATCGTCGCGATGATGTCCTTGATCAATGCCTGGACTCCGGGGTCATCGCTTGCCGCGAGAGTGATGATGCCATCTCCGATCGGCGGTTTCGCCGCGAGAATTTTGGAGGCATCGGCCGCCTCGGCCACCGTGACAGCCCCGGCGTCAGCCCGGTCGAGGCTCAGGAGAATCTGCCGCGCGGAAGCGATGAGGATTTTGCCTTCCGGGGTGGTATCGTTGATCGCCGCCAGCGGGATCGGGTCGGTGCCTCGCAGAAGATCAGCCGGGTCACGGAGCCGGGCCGCGGCCCATTTCACGGCGGCGAGCACTTCCGGGACGCGAATGTGGCCGTCGTTGTCCGTGTCGATCAACGCGAGGGTTTTTTCATCAAGCTCCAGTCCCTTTACCGGGCAGCTGAGAGCAACCCAAAGCTTTTGGTCGAGTTGGTCCAGCGCGAGCAGATCAGCCGCCGTTGTCAGCGAGACCTGGTCCAAACCGCCCGTGCGAAAAAAATTCCAGCGGTGGCCGGCTGAGCCGGAGGAAAGATTCATGGGCGCAGAAAGTCGGCCATCTCTCCGGCCATGACAACCCTAGAGGCGCTCAGCGCCATCCTCGCGGCGACGCAAAGTGATCACGCACTCGAGGTGACGGGTCTGTGGGAACAGATCGAACGGCTGGACGGCCGTGAGCTCATAGCCGGATGAGAGAAACTGTTTGAGATCGCGCATCTGCGTCGCGGGGTCGCACGAGACGTAGACGACCGCCCGGGGCGCGAACGCGAAGAGCTGAGCGAGGAACGACTCGTCGCAGCCTTTTCGCGGCGGGTCGATGATGACCACGCTTTCGTCGGGGCGAAACGCCGGTTCGAGGCCGGCGAAAATAGTGGCGGCATCGCCGGACTTAAACGTCGCATTCGTGATGCCGTTTGCCTCCGCGTTTTGTCGCGCGAACTGAATGCTGCTCGCACTGAGTTCGATGCCGGCGACCCGTTCGAAAGCCGCTGCCGCCGAGAGCGCGAAGAGCCCGCTTCCGCAGTACGCATCCACTAGAAACCGCGCTCCACTGCCCGCCGCCTGACTCCGGACATAATTCGTGAATGCCGGGAGAATGAAGGGATTGTTCTGAAAAAAGTCCCGCGCCAGGAAGCGCAGCTTCAGGTCGCCCACGGTCTCCGTCACGATGGCATCGTAGTCGGTCGTTACTTCCCCGCTCGCTTCGCGGAGGAGCACGGTCGAGCCTCGGAGAAATTCGCCGGCGGCGGCCCGTGCGTGGATGTCGGCGCGAACACCCACAAGCCGTGCGTTGATCGCTTCGGTCGCAATCGGACATTGCGGCACATCGACGATATCAAAACGGGTTCCCTGCCGGAGAAAACCGATGGGGGGCGGTGTTGCCGGATCGCGCGGCGGATTGAAATGCGGAGTGATCTTCGAGCGATAGCCGAATTCCCGCGGTGACGAGATTACCGCTGCGACCGGGAAATCAATTCCCGCCATGTGCTTGAGCAGCTCGCCGACCTGCCGTTGTTTCCAGGCAAGCTGCTCCGCGTAGGCGAGGTGCTGATATTGGCAGCCACCGCAGCGGCCGAAGATCGGACACGACGGCGACACGCGGTGGGGCGAAGGAGTAAGGACTTTCACGAGGTCCGCCTCGGAGAAATTCTTCTGATTGCGGAAGACGCGCGCGAGGACGCGTTCGCCGGGCAAGGTGAATGGGACCATGACCACCCACTTCGCTTCCGTTTCCCCGGGGAGCGCCACGCGCCCGAGACCAGAGCCGAGATTGGTCAGCGTCGCGATTTCAAGTTCGATCTCCTGGTGATAGGCGAACGGACGGTCGTTGAATTTCTTTTTGCCCACGAAACACACGAAACACACGAAAGGGGCGGAAACGAAGAGGATTTTCTTTCGGGGTTTTCGTGTGTTTCGTGGGCGGTGCTGATGCCGACCGAAAAAATTTCCAGCCTGCAAAATCCGCGCGTGAAGCAGTTGGTCAAGCTGCGCGACCGGCGTCCCCGTGATGAAGCGGGCGTCTTTCTCGTCGAGGGCTACCGCGAGATTCGTCGCGCCTTGGAGAAGAAGATTCCGCTGACCGAACTTTATTTTTCGCCGGACTGGTTTCTCGGCGAGAATGAACCGGCCTTGATTGAACAGGCGCGAGCGGCCGGAGCGGAGATCCTGGAGTTGTCGAAGGAAGCTTTTGCGAAAGTCGCCTACCGGGAGCGGCCGGATGGTTTGCTCGCCGTGGCGCCGCAATGGCGGCGGGCGCTCGCCGAACTCGCGCTGCCGGAGGAACCGTTTGTGCTGGTGGTCGAGGCGATCGAGAAGCCGGGAAACCTCGGCACGATTTTGCGCAGTGCCGATGCCGCGGGCTGCGACGCCGTGATCGTTTGCGATCCCGTAACGGATATTTTCAACCCCAATGTCGTGCGCGCTTCGACTGGCGTGCTGTTTTCCGTTCCGCTGGTGGTGGAGGAAAGCACCCGCGTGCTCGCGTGGCTCCAGCAGAAAAAAATTCGCACCGTCGCGACCACTCCGGGGGCGGAGAAGATTTATTCGGAGGTCGATCTGCGCGGATCGCTCGCGGTCGTGATGGGCAGCGAGCAATACGGCCTGAGTGAATTCTGGCTCAAACACGCGGACCTGCCGGTGCGAATCCCAATGGCGGGCCAGGCCGATTCGCTCAACGTGGCGATGGCCACGATCATCACGCTCTTCGAGGCGGTGCGGCAGCGGAGCGGTGCAAGGAGTCGATAAGCTCGGCGGTGCCGGCGGCCATGCTGATGCGCGGTGTGTAACCGAGATCGCGCCGGGCGGCGGTGAGATTGAACCAATGATCCTTCGCCAGCTCGGCTGCGACAAAACGTGTCATCGGCGGCTCACCTTTCAGAGGCAGCACGCGCCAGAGGGTTTCGAGAACGGCGCCGAGACGATAAGCCGCACCGAGGGAGATCCGTTTCTTGATTTCCGGAACGCCGACGCCGCGAAGCAGTTCGTTGATCCAGTCCCATAGGACAATCGGTTCTCCGTTGGTGATAAAAAACGCCCGCCCATCAGCGCGCCGAGACCCATCGGGTTT
>JBDSSU010000033.1:0-4543 GCA_039928635.1 Opitutaceae bacterium
CTTTTCCCCGACTGCGGTACTGATGGCACATCACACCAACCGGTGTTTCCCGAGGTACCGGCCGACGCCAGCGATCCGGTCTTTTTCACAATCTTGAACCAGACCGACAATCCCGTGATCACCGGGCCGCCTGCGGGGTCGAGCAGTTTGTCCGTTTATGAACACCTCGGCGGGCGAGGACTTGGGCACGGGAATCATCCTGCTCGCGAAACAAGTTCTCCGCATGGACCGGCTGCGGCGAATGACGCGGCGCAATTGCCCGAGCACGCGATGGCCTGCACCCAAGTCGCGGCCGAGGGGAAGCTCGGTTATCGAGCCGGATTCGCTTGGGCTGGTGACGGACAGATCAAAACCGGGCTGGGACTGGCTGCGTTACCTCGCCGATCGGAAAAGCCGGTTTTGATCCGCTCCCTGGATGATGCAAAACCACAAAAGAAACCGCACCTGTCCATTGGGTTGAGCCGGGGAGAAATGCTACCCTTTCGACTATAAGCCTACCCCCCGGCTTGGCAGAGCATCATCCACCCGCGCTGCCTGACTAACCCCAAAGTTATCACCCATGAAAACGGTCACCTATCATACCTTGCGTCTCATTATTGCGTCCGCCGGATGTATCGGCGGCGTGCTTTGCGCACAATCGACGAACCCCTCGAGTCCCGGAAACCCGGGCGATCTCGTGGTGCTTGATCCCTTCACAGTCGCACAGGGCGCGGACAAAGGTTACGCCGCCACAGCCACAGCCGCCGGTCTGGGTTTCGCCGTCCAATTGGAAAAGCTTCCTATTCCCATCAACATCCTGACACCCCAGTTCCTGCAGGACATCGGCAGTTTCAAAGTCGAGGACGCGATCCGCTATACGAGCGGCGTGGCCGTCGGCGGTCGCAACGCCGGTACGGAAGGTTTTGTCATCCGCGGCTTCAGCACCGGCAATATGCTGCGTGATGGCCAGCTCTTCAACGTTCCCACTGACATGTCTATCATCGATAGCGTGGAGATCATCAAGGGTCCCGCCGCCATCATTTACGGCGTCACCGACCCCGCCGGCTTGATCAACATCGTAACCAAGAAACCGTCCTTCAAACCCCGGACCGATATCTCCGGCTACTGGGATGAATATGGCACCGTCCGCGGGACCATCGACTACAATACGCCCTTGGCAAAGACCGGCCAACTGCGGGGAGCCGCCCGGTTTATCGTGACGCGCAGCTATGAGGGTTATCCACGACCCAACGAGTTCCGCGACCGAACCCTCTTCGCGCCTTCGCTCCATTTGGAATATGGCAAAAACACGTCGTTCGACGCCAGCTACCATCACACCGACGAGGATGGCCGTCTCAATCGCATTCAGACCCCTTGGGATCGCATCCCTGGCGACACGGTCGTCGAAAATGGCGTCACCTACGCCGGGATCTTCGCTAAAGGCATCGTGCCGGTCGCACGGGACTTCACTTACGTGACGCCGAACGACGACTGGCAGCTCCGTTCCCATGGATTCGATCTGCGGCTCGTGCAACACGTGACCGACGACATCGCCATTCAACTGGCCTACGCCGACACCGACATCGACCGCCTGCAATACTTCAACTTGGGCGGCGGTCGGATTACACCCAATTCCGCCGGACAATATCTCGCCGGCAATTTCCAGATGATCGTCGAAACTAACGAGGTGAATCACCGCGGCATCTCGGGTAAAGTGCTCTACAATTTCGATCTCGGTGCCACCAAGCACAAGCTCACCGTGGGCTACCGGGACAGTAAGGATCGCAACTTCGGATCCGCCTTCTTCGACAAGACCCTGCGGACCGATATCACTCCCGTCGTGATCGCCGATGCGAATGGCGGCAAGCCTGGCGTCAAGTTCAAGGGTGCACCGCAATCGGTCTTTAAGATTACCGAAGCCAACGCCATGGCGATCTCGGGTGTGGTCTCCAACACGGACCCCAACCCCGTGGTGGTGCGCAACGCCTATGTCAGCGACTTTATCTCGATGTTCGATGATCGCCTGAATGTGTTGTTGGGCGCCTCCTACGTCGAGATCGCCACCCAGAATGAATCCTCAACCATCCCTCAGTTCGGTGCCACCTATGCCGTGCTGCCCGGCTGGAATCTCTACGGTCTGTATTCGAAATCGTTCAAAGCGAACGGTCCGCTCAATTCGCTCGATCCGTCCTTTGGATTCTTCCGACCGGAAAAAGGCGAAGGGAGGGAAATCGGCCTGAAGTTAAATCCCAACGCCGGCAAATGGTCCGGATCGCTCGCCTTCTTCGACATCAAGCGCCGGAACTTGGTTAAATTCGTGGGCGGCGGTCAGTTCGACATCAATAACTACATTTCCAGCGGCGAGGAAACCTCGAAGGGCGTGGAGTTCGACCTGGTTTACGCCCCGACCCCTGAGTTGTCGGTGATCTTTGGTTATGCCTATACCGATGCCTACACCAGTAAGGACACCATCGTTGGGCCGCTCGACGACCAAAATAAAGACGGCATCGCCGATTCCATCGGGCTCACAAGGGCGGGCGTGGCCAAAAACGACCTCCGCCTCTGGCTCAGCTATGGCTTTGCCAACACCACCGGCCTAAAAGGATTGACCGTCGGTGGCGGTATCACTTGGAGGCAGGGCCCAATCCAACAGTTCCAAGCGTTCAACCAGCGCTTGGTGCGGGAAAACAACGATCCCACGCGCCTGGATCTGTTTGCCGCGTATAACACCAAACTCGGCAGGTATGACCTCAGGATTCAGGCTAATATGCAGAACGCGACCAACGCTCTCTACGTAGATCGCCTTGGCTACTTCGTCCAACCCTCAACCTTCACGTTGAGCGTGGACCTCCGTTTCTGATGCCGCTGCCCGCCTCGTTTGAAACCTGATCCACGTGGGCCGGCGGGATTCATCCATCCGACCCACGTTCGCCTTCGTCCCGCCCTCCACCCATGCCAATTCTAAGGCCGGTCGCCATCATCCTCGGAGTCGGACTGATCGCATTTGCCAGCCGGCCCGTCTCGGCCGCCGATGCACCGGCCCGGAGTGAAAGCAGTGCAGGGGGCGGATGGCAGAATCTCCTGGATCCCAGCCTCACCCACTGGGAATTATGGATGGGCACGCCTCATCAATCCGTGCAAGGCCTCCCGCCCGGCACTCCCCTCAGCCCGGACGCCCACAACGGCACTCCCTTGGGACTGGGCCGCGACCCCACGCATGTTTTCACCCTCGTTGAGCAGGAGGGTGAACCGGTGCTTCATATCACCGGCGAAATTTTCGGCGGCCTCACCACCAAGGCGGAATACGGCAACTACCATCTCCAGCTCGAAACCCAGTGGGGCGCGAAGATCTGGGAACCCAAGCTCACCAAGCCGCGGGACAGCGGCCTGCTGTTTCACTGCACCGGTGAGCACGGTGCATTCTGGAATGTCTGGATGCGGAGCGTGGAGTTCCAGATCGAGCAGAATAACTTCGGCGACCTCTATTGCCTGGTCGGCACCACCGCCCGTATGCCCGGGCAACTCCGGGACAAATTTTGGACCTTTCAACCCGGCGGAGAGGTCGTGGCGGTTGGAGCCCCACCCAGTTCGAAATTTCCCCTGGGCAAGCGGTCGGAAAACTTCGAGCGACCGGAAGGTTGGAACATGGTCGATCTTTATGCCTTGGGAGATCGCGCCATTTATCTCGTGAACGGCCGGGTCGTCAACGCGCTGCTCGATATTGCGCTCATCGACGACGGCGTGAGCCGGCCTCTGACTCGGGGGAAGCTGCAACTCCAAAGCGAGGGCGCGGAAATCTTCTACCGTCGGGTTCGGATCCAGCCCATCACGAGCATTCCGCGCGAGGTTCTCCGCGCGGCGGGCTTGGAAAAATAATCGCCCCCGCGTTCATCCCCGCTGACCATTTTTCATCCAGAATGCCTCCGAATATCCTTTATATCATGACCGATCAGCAGCGGTTCGATACCATCGCTGCCTTGGGTCATCCCCACGTTTCCACTCCGAATCTGGACCGGCTGGTCGCCCGGGGCGCGGCGTGCACCAACGCCTACTCGACCTGCCCCGTGTGCGTGCCGGCCCGTTACACCCTGATGACCGGGTGCGAACCGTCCCAGACGAGCTGGCTGAGCAACTGGGCGCCGGCCGGGCAAGCCCGCGAGCGCTGCGGCCCCTACCTGGCTGAGACCCTGCTGGCCCGGGGCTATCGCACGTGGGGTTTGGGTAAGTTCCATACTGAGCCCCGGCATGAACCGCTGGGCTTCGACGTGCAGGAATACAGCGAGGAACTTTGGGAAACGGAAAAGGAATTCCTGAGCGATGACTATGTAAAGTGGCTGCGCGCGCAGACCTCCGCCTTTGACCACCTTGAGCAGGTGCATGGGGAACGGACCGACATGTATTATGTGCCCCAGACCCGGCCGATGCCCGCGGAGCTGACCGTCGAAGCGTGGCTCGCCCAACGCGCGGTGGAGGAGTTGCGCGATCCCGTCCCCAAGCCCTACTTCGGGTTTGTTTCATTCGTCACCCCCCACCCGCCCATCGCGCCGCCCATCCCCTACAACCG
>JBDSSU010000034.1:0-4182 GCA_039928635.1 Opitutaceae bacterium
AGTCACGATTCTCCGCTCGCCGATGTGGGAAGTGCATCCCGTCCTTTCCACGAACGTCACGATCCGCGGCCTCACGATCAATTCGCACGGCCCGAACAATGATGGCGTCGATCCCGAATCGTGCCGCGATGTGCTGATCGAGAACTGCTACTTCGATGTCGGCGACGACTGCATCGCGATCAAGTCGGGCCGCAACAACGACGGCCGACGCCTCGCCGCGCCTTCCGAGAATATCATTATCCGTGGCTGCACGATGAAAGACGGTCACGGCGGCGTGGTCCTCGGCAGCGAAATTTCCGGCGGCGTGCGCAATGTCTTCGTCGAGAACTGCAAGATGGACAGCCCCAATCTCGATCGCGCTTTGCGTTTCAAGAACAACGCCGTCCGCGGTGGCGTGCTGGAGAATGTCTTCATGCGAAATGTCGAGATCGGTCGGGTCTCGGAAGCCGTGCTCACCATCGACCTGCTCTACGAGGAGGGCGCTCGTGGCGCGTTCAAGCCGATCGTCCGCAACGTCGAAATCTCGAATGTCACGAGCAAGAACAGTCCGCGCGTGATGTTCATCGCCGGTTTCGAGGGCGCCGTGATCGACGACATTCGCTTCATTGATTCTAAATTCCAAGGCATCGAATCCACGGAGAACATGTCCCACGCCGGCTCCGTGAGCTTCCGCGGCGTGACGATCGAGCCCGCCAGTCGCACCCGCAGTTTGAATTCAAACCCCGCGCCCACCGCGCCGGCGCCAGCGCCCAAGACGGCAAAGTGAAACCGGGTTCTTTTTCGTGAACCGTCATCGAATCGTGCGTCCGCTCCTCGCGATCATCGGCCTTGTCATCGCGGTGGGCGTCGCGCGCGGCGTCGCGCCCCTGCCGATCAAGCCCGATATCGTCGTCGCGGCCGACGGCAGCGGAGATTTCAAAAACATTCACGCGGCCGTGCAGTCGATTCCCCGCAACAATCGGGAACGTCGCATCATCTTCGTCAAAGACGGGGTCTACCCGGAGCGCGTCCGCGTCGAGGCCGCGTGCGTGACGCTCCGCGGCGAAAGTCGCGCGGGCACCCGTCTGGAATTCTCGCGACCCAACACCGCCACCCGCGATGAACTCGGCGTCGCAGTTCTCAATCTGGCACCCACCGCGCATGACTTCGTCCTCGAAAACTTCACGGTAACCAACACCCACGGGCAGCTCGGCATTCATGCCTTCGCCATTCACGGGCTCGCGGACCGCACGGTGATTGTCGATTGCGACGTGCTCAGTCAGGGCAACGACACGCTTTCGCTCTGGCGCGGTCGCGCGGAAGACGCCGCCACCGTCGCGGCGGCCACGCCGGAAGGCGGCTCGAATGTTCTCACGGACGGCGGCCGCTACTATCACGCGCGCCTCAAGGTTGTCGGGTCAGTGGATTTCATCTGTCCGCGCGGCTGGTGCTACCTCACCGACTCGACGATCACCCAGCTCAACCCGAAAGCCGAGGCAGCGATGTGGCACGACGGCAGCAATGTCGCGGACAAGAAATTTGTCCTCCGCAACTGCCGCTTCGACGGTCCTCCGGACTGGTATCTCGCGCGCCGCCACCACGACGGACAATTTTATTTCATCGATTGCACGTTCTCGAAAGCGATGCGGGACAAGGCGCCCTACCGCGTGATCTACCCGCTCCACGGCGGCACCCCGACTGCGGCGGATCAGAAGCGGAACGCCGACTATGATCGCACCAACGTTTTCGGGGATCGCACGTACTTCGCCAATTCGCATCGCGACGGCGGCGACTTCCCCTGGCAGCGGGATAATCTCGCCTCTGCTCCCGGCGCACCGACGCCCAAGCAGATCACCGCGGCATGGACTTTCGGTGGCACCTGGGATCCGGAACGCACGGATCGCCCGAAAGTGAAAAGCATCGCCCGTCGCGAGGGCGCTCTTGAGATCACGTTCAGCGAACCGGTCACGGTAAAAGGCCGGCCCCGGCTCGCACTGCGGAGTGGCAGCTTCGCTCCCTATCTCAGCGGCAGTGGAAGCGCCCGACTTCGTTTCGCGACGCCGCCGCAAGATTCGTCCGACGCGATCCGCTTCGACGCCACCAACGCCATTCTCGTCGCTTCGGAAGCCTGCGCGACCCTCCGCGTGGCGGAGCTCACGCTGCCCTGAAATTTCTCCATTCACCCCTTCCACTATGACCGCTCGTTCCTCTCTGCTCGCATTTGCCTTGGGAGTTTTTGTCTCGTGCCCGACCACGAATGTCTTCGGAGAAGCGGCCGGCGCGCCCTCTGATCTGCCGGCGTTTCCCGGCGCAGAAGGCTTCGGCGCCAACACTCCGGGCGGCCGCGGCGGGAAAGTTTTCGTTGTGACGAATCTCGACGATTCGGGCCCCGGCAGTTTCCGCGAAGCCTGTCTCGCCGACGGCCCGCGGATCGTGGTGTTTCGCGTGTCGGGCACCATCGCGTTGAAAACCCCTCTGACGGTCACGAAACCCTATCTCACGATCGCGGGACAAACAGCTCCCGGTGGCGGAATCTGTCTGCGCGATGCGACCTTCGGCATCGCGACGCATGATGTGATTGTGCGCTACCTCCGCAGCCGTCTCGGCGACGAGACCACGCGGGAGGCGGACGCCCTCGACGTTCTCAATGGATCGAGGAACGTCATCATCGATCACTGCTCGGCCACGTGGTCGATCGACGAAGCGTTGTCCCTGTCCGGCGACAACCAAAACATCACCGTCCAGTGGTGCCTCATCGGGGAATCGCTGCGCCAGAGCAAACACGCCAAGGGTCCGCACGGCTACGGCTCACTCGCGCGGGCGAACGGGCCGGTGACGTTTCACCACAATCTCTGGATCCACAATGACTCGCGGAATCCGCGGCTGGGCGACAATTATGGACGCGGTCCGACCTTCCCGAAATTCGATGTGCGCAACAATGTGATCTACAACTTCGGCGGCACCGCTTCGGGTCTGACACAGGGGAATCTTCAGGCGAACTACGTGGCCAATTACCTCCGCCCGGGCCCGAGCAGCAGGGCCAAGACGCCCATCACGGTTGGCAACAAGCCGCTCGATTCGGATCTCCAATTCTACATTCGCGACAACATCTTCGAAGGCAGCGACGAACTCACCGCCGACAACTCGAAGTTTTTCAGTGCCTACGAAATCGACGGCAAGCGTCAGGTGCGCACCTTCGACCAACCCTTCGAAGCGCCGGCGGTGAAAACTGTCCCCGCCCGCGACGTCGTGGAACTCGTGCTGGCCACCGTCGGCGCTTCCCTGCCCCAGCGCGATTCGGCCGACGCACGGCTGGTCAATCATGTGCGCACTCGCACCGGAAAAATGATCGACTCACAAACCGAGGTTGGCGGATGGCCCGAACTGGTTTCGGCGCCTGCGCCGATTGATACTGATGGCGACGGGATGCCGGACGCATGGGAAACCGCCCATGGCTTGAACCCTCGTGATGCCAAGGATGCCGCAGGGGATCTGGATAAAGACGGGTACACGAACATCGAGGAATTCATCAATGCCACCGACGCGAAGACCTTCGTGAACTACCGCAAGAGCACGCCCTGAAACCCAAGCGGAAGCCATCGCGCGCTTCCACCGGTTACCCTATCGAGTTCCGCAACGTCTGGCTGGAAGCGCTCTCATCCCCACCCACCTCGGGCGCTTTTTCGGTTTTCCTCCTGCATTTTGTCATGAAATTCGTCGCCCTTCTCCCCGCGCTTGCCGTCCTTTCCTCCATGCTCCCCGCCCAAACACCCGATCCCGCGAAAGTCGCCCCAGCTCCGAAACTCGTTTCCGACCTCTACGATTGGGAAACATTGGTGGTGACCCAGAACGCGAAAGGCGTGCGCCGCGCGGTCTTCGATGGACCGACCGCCACCGTCGACAAGATGCACGTGCACAGCACCACGCTGAATCCCGGCGAAAAAAGCGGGGAGCCCAGCAAGCACCTCCAGGAGGAAGTCATCATCGTGAAAGAAGGCCTCGTCGAAGCGAACTGGGACGGGAAATCAAAAACCGGCGGGCCCGGCTCCGTGATTTTTTTCGCTGCGGGCGCGACCACGTTTCTCCGTAATGCCGGGGCGACGCCCTGCACCTACATCGTGGTGTATTATTATACCCCGCTCACCCCGAAGAGCTGAAGCCGTTGCCCACTCTCCTCGTAAACATCCCCGGAGCAAGCTCCGG
>JBDSSU010000035.1:0-5255 GCA_039928635.1 Opitutaceae bacterium
TCCCGTTCTCATAATAACCGACAAGCAGCGCGCCGAAATAGCGGCGGCCTCCTTGCGGTGGCGTATAACCTCCGATCACAAACTCCTGCTCGTTGGAGAGTCGGTGCTTTAGCCATGCGCCGGAGCGGCGACCCGGCTCATAAGTTGAGCCGGGCAATTTCACGATAATGCCCTCGAGTCCCTGCCGGCGCGCTTCGGCGAGAACCACGGCAGGCTCAGCTTCGAAAACCGGCGAGAGGCGGATCACACTCTTTTGCCGGCTGAGCAGCTTCTCCAAAGCCGCCTGTCGCTCTTCGATCGGAGCCCTCATCCAGGACTTCCCGTTCAACTGCAGCAGATCGAACACGTAGAAGTGAATCGGCGGTCGGTCGCGCGCCGATCCGCGCTGCTGCAGCAGCTGGAAACGCGAACGCCCCTCCGGGTCCAGGGCGACGATCTCACCGTCAATGACTGCCGTCCGACAGCGAACCGAACGCAAAGCCTCCACCACTTCCGGGTAGTCCGCCGTGAGTGGTTTCTCGTTGCGCGACCACAACTCGATTTTTCCGCCGTCTAAAATCGCGAGCGCGCGATAACCATCGAACTTGATCTCGGTGCGCCAAACACCCGAGGGAACCTGGGCGGTCGCGAGCGCCTTCATCGGTTCCACGAAACGCGCCGCAGCCGTCAACTTGGCGCCGACGCGGCGCCGGCGCGGCGAAGAGGTAGCTGCAGTCGCCATGGGGGAAAAATCTGCGCCAGACCGCGGGTTCAGTAAGCGACGCGCCCTTTGCCGCGATCGAACGCCGGCCGACCGCTAGGCCGCTTTTTTGCGTGAAGGTTTTTTAGCGCTGCTGCGTTTCGCGCGCGGCTTCGTGCCGTGACCCGTTTGGTTCAAGCTCTCCCGCAGCACGGCGACCAGATCGATGACGTTTGCGCTCCGCTTCGGAGCCTTGGGAGCTGAAGGCAAATCTTGGCCGCCGCTTTCGATCTTCTTCTCGATCAGCTTCAACAACGCCGAGCTATAGTCGTCGCGATAACGGTTGGGGTCCCACTCGACCGTCATGTTCTCGACGAGCGTGCCCGCCATCTGGAGTTCGCGTGCGGCGGGCGGCTTCCCCGCGGCGATCTTCAATTTTTTCTGATCCACGAGTTCGTCCGCGAAATGCATGATCTCCAGGACGAGGGCCTCGCCATTTGCCTTCACGGCGGCGAGGTGCTGCCGGGTCCGGATGACCACTTTGGCGATTCCCGCCTTGTTGGTTTTCGCGAGCACTTCGCGCAACAACGCGTAAGCGCTCGAGCCGCCCTTCTGCGGTTCGAGGAAATAGGGTTTCGAAAAGAAAATCGGATTCACGTCGTCGAGATTAACGAAGTCCATGATGTCGATGGTCTGCGTCGCCTCGATGTCCACGCGTTTGAAATCCTCTTCCTTGATGACGACGAATTTCCCCTTCTCGTATTCGTAGCCTTTCACGATCTGCTCCCAAGGAACCTCTTTGCCGTCCACCTCAGCGACGCGTTTGTAATTCACCGGGCTCAGATCGCTCGAGCGCAGCAGTCGAAAACTCAACTCCTCCCGTTTGGTCGCGGGATGCAATGCCACCGGGATGCTCACGAGGCCAAAGCTGATCGATCCTTTCCAAATGGACGCCATGGGAGTGATACCGACCCGCTTCGCCCTCAACGGTTCGCCCGCGAAAGCGTTCCCGTTCCCACCCTCTCAACGTGTCGGGGTCGTCGCCCGCTCGCCGGTGAGGTCGTTTGCCTCACCCTCCGCCGCGGCGGATACGGGGCCGTCCACCAAATTCAAGTCCGCCACGAGCGGAAGATGATCTGACGCGACACGCGTGAGGTCATTGCGCGGCACGAGCACGGCCTCACAGACCAAATGGGGCGACGTGAAGATGTGATCGAGCCGCACCAGCGGACGATTCGAGCTAAAGGTGTTCTGCGGACGGCGGTCGCGCTGCACGTCACGGAGCCGCTTCGCCGCGAGATTGTAGGGTGCGCTGCGCGGCAGACAGTTGAAATCCCCGCAAAGGATAATCGGCTCCGTCTCAGGAATTCCCCCGATCCAATCCTTGCTCATCAGCATCTCCATTTGGAGCACCCGTTCCCTCACGCCGAGCCCGAGGTGGGTGGTGATGACATTCACCGGGCGGCCGGCGACTTGGACCCGTGCCCAGATGGCGGACCGCGGTTCCTTGAACCAAGTGCGGGCATCGTGAGGCAGCCGCGAACGGTTCACCACTTCGATCGGCCAGTGGCTCAACAAGGCGTGGCCGTAGTGCTCCTCTCCCCGGGTGATGGTGGGGCAGAACACGGCGTGAAGTCCAAGTTCCTGGGCGATGATCGCCGACTGATCCTCCACCCGGGAGCGCCGCCGCCCCAGATCCAATTCCTGCAACGCGACGATATCCGGTTTGTGCTCCGCAATGGCGCGGGCAATGCGTCGGGGCGAGACGCGCCCGTCCATTCCTCCACACCCATGGGTGTTGTAGGTCATGAGTCGCACGCGCGGCTCGGTTCGCGCTTTCGCGGTCACGGCCGGGAAAGGCGTCCGCCTGAGATGATGCATCGCCGCGGCGCGCAGCGCACCGGGACGAATGAAATCGTCCGCATCCGCCGGAAGACGCGTGCCGCGCGGCAGCAGCACGAACCCCTCTGATTCCCTGGGTCCAAAACCACCGTGCGCTCCCCGTTCGAAAGCAAAGGTGGCCGGAGGCGCCCACGGACTCCAACCCACCAACACGAGGTCGCCGGCGTGCTCGCTCAAGCAGAGCGTGATGATGTCGCGCGCGATTTCTCCGCGCACCGGTTCCGGATGCGGCAGCAGGGCCGGCACTTCGTCGGGCACGCGGGTTTCGCCGCGTGCGTGGATCCAGCGCACGGCACCCGCCTGGTCGCGCAGCAAAACACCGGGCACGTTCCCTTCCGCCACCAAACGGAGCGCGAGCGCGTGACGGCGCTCGTCAGAAAGCGCTTCCTTGAAATACAGGTGCGCGACCGGGCCCATCGCCGAATAGACATAGGGCGCGGTCTCCTGCTGCGCTTCGGCCGCGGCCAGCGCACGACGACGGCGGCGGGCGCCGGGACCGAGCGACTCCCACGCTGACTCGCGCCGGGTGCGATGCCGGCGCTGGGTGCGGGGAGGTTCGCCGGAGGTCTTCGGGAGGCCGAGAAAATCTTCGACCAGCCGCTCGATGACGCCGGGAAATTTCTCGGCCAGCGAAACGGTTTGCTCCTGGCCATGATCGGAAAAAATCCACACGGTGTAGTCGCGCCGGGGCGAGCGATGCGCGGCCCGCCAAAGATCCTTCACCGAACGATCAATCCCCCGCAACGCCCAGTGCGCGAACAGCGATCCGGGACCACGACGGTGAGCATGTTCATCGTAACCGACAAAGTTCACGTGCACGATCGGCAGGCCCCGCGCGACGTCCACCTTCGCGCCGATGGTGATGAGTTCGCGTGCCCCAATTCCAATGAAGACACGGGAGATCAACATCGAGAGTTCGAGAAAGAGACTCTCGCCCCGCCAGATTCCGACCAGCGCCTGCCAGAAGCCGATACCGGCCTCGATCACCAACAGGCCAAGGATGCGCAGCAACGCCGGAAACTGCAGGATGGCGAAAACAAAAATGTTTCTGATCTTCCCGGTGCGCCACATGTCGGCCGGACCGTTCGTCGCGATGCAGAAATGGCTTTCCTCCTGACCCGCGCCACCCGTGTAAATGTTCGACCAGCTGCTTCCGCCCTTTAACAGACCCTCGGCTTGGGCACCGCACTTCGCCTCCATTTGTTTCGCGCGATCCGGAGAATACATCCTCACCCGCTGCTGGGTTTGGCGGTCGAAAAAACTGAAGGCCGGCACCGCCGCGCGAACCCCGAAGAAAAGTTCCGCCTGCACTGCGGGTGTCGTCGAAGGCAACCCGGGGTAAAACGAATGCATCGCGTAATGATTGCGGTGCAGCAGGCGGTTCAGGAACGGCATCCGCCGTTTGGCGATCGCACGCTCGAGTTGGGCACGAGCAAAACCATCGATCTGGATGAGCAGGATTCCCGGCTCTTCACTGGTGCCTTCGGAAGGCACGAACCCCAAATGCCGGATCGCCCACTCGCTGCGGCTCAGCCGGCGGCGAAGGCGATGCGCGAACGCTTCAATGGCGGCAAACATCGTCGATGGATCTCAGCGAATCAGGACGCTTTGGCTTCGGAGTCGCCCAGCACCGCCTGGGCGATCGTTTGCGTCCGCGTGGCGAGAAGGTCCCATTCCAAGCCGAGCCGCTGGAGGAAACCGCCCCAAGGGTTGAACGCGGTTTCCAATCGTTCCCGCCGCGTGGCCCGGCGGACCTCCTCATAGAATTCCAGGGCCATCGCCGCGCAATGCTCCTTCGAAAAAGTCTCGGCTGTGATCCGCGCTTCCCGCTCGCAGGAACGCAACAATGAGGCGCTCGCGGCCAGGCGCCCGAGCTCCTTCGCGAAACTCTCCGCCGACGCACGTGCCGGCAGCATGAACCCGTTGCGACCATTCCGCATCACTTCGCGCACGCCCGACGCGTTGAGGGAGACCACCGGCAATCCCGCGGCCATCGCCTCGGCCAGCACCATTCCCTGGGTTTCGCTTTTCGATGCAAAGGCAAACACGTCCATCGCCCGGTAGGCCTCGTGCAGTGCGCGCCCCGTCAATTTGCCGGCCAGCACCAGCCGGTCCGCCACGCCGAGCTGCGCGAGCTCCGCTTTCAGGGGCTCCACCGACGGACCGTCGCCGACGAGGAGAAATTTGGCATCACGATTCTTTTTCTAGAACCGGCCGACGGCGTCCGCCAGGTAGTCGAGATTTTTTTCGGGAGCGAGGCGACCCACATGTCCCACCACGAAGGTTCGTGGTCCGATCTTGAATTTCCGGCGGGCCTTCGCGCCGTCCGCGGCCGCAAAGCCTTTCACATCGATTCCCGTCGGCACGACCTTGACCGGCACCTGCACCCCCCGTTGCCGAATCAGCTTGGCCAGGCTTTCGCTCGGCGCGACGACGCCATCGCACAGATTCGCAAAGTGCGTCGGGAGATTGATCGCGATCTCCTTCAACGCCGGGGAATCAAAAGGCACGTAGTGGGTGTAATCCTCGTACTTCGTATGATGGGTAAAGATGATCGGGACGTTCTTCTTTGTCGCCACCCGCAGCGCGGTATCGCCTAGCAGAAACGGGTGGTGGGCGTGAATGATGTCGGCCTTGAACCCATCGAGCCGGTCGGAAAGCGTCGCGGCGAGAG
>JBDSSU010000036.1:0-4131 GCA_039928635.1 Opitutaceae bacterium
TGTGTGGCCTGCCACACGGTCAACGCGGCTGATCCGTTGAAAGGTCCGTTCCTCGGCAACGTGGCGAAGATTTTTCCGCGCCGGGAACTCGCCGAGGCGATCCTCGATCCCAACAAGAGCATCGCCCAGGGTTTCGCCACGCATCAATTCACGTTGAAGAACGGAGCAGGCTTGGTGGGCTTTGTGACCCGGGAAGGAGCCGACACGATTACGATCCGCGACATCGCCGGGCAGCAGCAGGAAATCCGCGTTTCGGAGATCGCCAGGCGCGGGACGCTTCCAATGTCGCTGATGCCGCCGGGCCTCCTGACCAGTTTCAACGTCCGCGACTTCGCATCGTTGCTCGACTATCTCCAATCGCTCGCGGACGCGGCGAAATGAGATCATCGAGCTTTTGATGTGGGCGGGGTGCCCTCACCCCGCGCGATATCGAGGACTCGCCCGCCCTCAGCGGGGTGAGGGCACCCCGCCCACATGACGATCTCGGTCGTTGGCAGACCGGCGTAAACAAACCGCTGTGTCTCTCGAAGGAGGCGAAGGAAAGGAAGTGGGCCTTCGAGCCCTTCGCGGCCTTCGCGAGAAAAACTCCGATGTTCCTCGAACTGACAGCCGCCTGTCATGCCCAAGTCAGAAGGGCGGAAACTTGAAGAATTGCAGAAAGAAAATGAGGGCGATCGCGTAGCCGAACGCGGTCACTTTCTTCGGCTGACCGAGGGCCAATGCGAGCAGCGCCGCGCAGATCAGGCCGATGCCGATGCCTTCAGCGATGCTGAAGGTCAGCGGAATCATCAGGATCGTCAGCACGGCCGGCGCCGCGGCGGCGAAATCCTTCATGTCGATTTCAATCACCGACTGCATCATGAACACGCCGACGATCACCAACGCGGGAGCGGTCGCTGCAGCGGGCACGATCAGAATTAAAGGCGTGAAAAACAGCGCGAGCAGGAAGAGCGCGGAGGTCGTCAGGGTGGTCAGGCCCGTCCGCCCGCCGGCTTCCACGCCGGAGGCGGATTCGATGTAGCTCACGACGGTGGAGGTGCCGAAGAGGGCACTGAGCATGGTCGCGAGCGAATCGGCGAGGAGGGCGCGGCCGGCTTTCGGCAACGTGCCATCGGGGCGGAGAAACCCGGCGCGTTTCGTGACACCGATGAGCGTGCCGATGTTGTCGAACATATCGACGAGCAGCAGCGTGAGGATCAGGGGCAGCGCCACGAAGAAGGCGGTCGAGCTCGTGAGAAAGTTGAAGGTGAGCTTGAAGAAGATGGGCGCCGGGGAGGCGGGGAGCGCCATGAGGCTGGCGGGCAAAGCCGTGACTTTCGCCGTGGCGCTCGCCGGTACGAAAATGCCGATGAGGGTGATCACCGCGATGCTGATGACGATCGCACCCGTGACGCGTCGCGCCACGAGGATGGCGGTGAGGGCGATCCCCGCGAGGCAGAGTGCGGCTGGACCCGAAGTGAAGTCGCCGTGGGAGACAAAGGTCGCGGGATTCGCCACGATCACACCGCCGTTCTTCAGACCGATGAAAGCGATGAACAGCCCGATGCCGCAGGTCACCGCGATCTTCAGCGAGTGGGGAATCGCCGCGATAATTTTCTCCCGCACGCCCGTGACCGAGAGCAGGAGGAAAATCACGCCGTTGACGAACACCATTCCCAGCGCTTCGGACCACGGCACGTTTTTGCCGAGCACGATGGTGAACGTGAAAAACGCGTTGATGCCCATGCCGGGGGCGAGCGCGATGGGGTAGTTTGTCAGCAGCGCCATGATCGCTGTCGCGATCGCGGCGGTTAGCGCCGTTACCGTGACGAGAGCTGCCTTGTCCATCCCGGTCGCGGAAAGGATATCCGGATTGACGGCGAGGATGTAAGCCATCGCCGCGAACGTCGTGAGGCCTGCCTGCATCTCGCGGCCGGGGGTGGTTTTATTTTCTGAGAGTTTGAAGAGGCGTTGCAGCATGGAAAATTTAGCGGGCAGGGAAAGCCGGGATGAGTTCCCGAGAAAAATGTTTTCTCAATCTGTTGGTCATTCTGAGACCGGGAGCAACGCGAGGCGTTGGGTGTTTCGTCCGATGAACCATCTCCTTCAACCACCCGATTGTGATCCTGAGCGGAGCAAAGGATCCAGCAGGAGCTGCTTGACCCATGTCGCGGTGCGAGCGTCCCAGCGGATTCTTCACTTCGTTCAGAATGACAAACAACGCGGCGCTGCTGATGGACTCAGCAGTGGTCTCACGAAGGAAACGAAGTAACGCCTTCGTCTCCTTTACATCCTTCGCGAGACAAACTCCGGGGATTGGGTGGTTCATTGCCGCTCCACGGAAGTTTCTGATTCCTTCCCGGCTCAGGATGACAAACTTAAGCATGGAGGGACGGGTGCCTTCTGATTTCAAGGTGAAGCGCGGCGTCATCCACCAAAGATATCGCCGAAAGATTCACTTGCTCGGCGCGCTGGGCATCGTGGTGGAGTAGCGTTCCCAATCCTTGACGAGCGCGTGCACCACGCGGCTTCCGACCTGATACGCCGCTTCGAGCGACGGCATGAAGGCGGGATACTGGCCGTCTTCGTCGCCACGCAAGCCCTGCAACGCGGTGCCGCCGGGCCACTGCATGTCAAAATCGCTCGCGGTGCGCAGCACGAGCACGCGGCGTGCGTCGACTTTTCCCGCCCGTCCGAGATTCGTGAGTGCGCGCAGCGTGCCGCTGTCTTCCATCGCGGTCGTCACGTAGTTCGCCTGGTCGTCAGTCTGGTAGGAGACCCAGGAATTTGCCCATTGGTTGAGGAGTTTGCCGGACCAGTAGGTGGAACTCGCGAGATTGGCGCCGATGAGGACGGACGGCGCGCGCTGGGCGTTGGGCATGCCGGTGTATTTCGCGCGTCGACGTTTCATCACGTCATTTTCCAGGAGCGGAGTATCGCGGGTGAGTTCGTATGCCCAGCGCACGAGCCCCGGATCCAGTTTGAAAACGTGCCCGACGACATCCACCGGCGGCGCACGCGGCTTTTCGTAAGGCCGGCTTTTATCGAGGGGAAAATAGCCGGTGGTCCAGTCGGCCGGCATTTCCCGGGCATCGATCTCATGCGCCAGATCGCCTTCCACGATGTAGTCGGTCCACACCGCGCTCGCGAGGGTCCCATCCGCGGGATCGATGCCCGCGATGCCGGCGATCACCCAGTAGCTTTGCCGCAAATCGAAACGCGGATCGAGGCCGAGGGCCATGATGGAGGCGGCGGCGTTGGTGTTCCCGACGCCGGTGAGGATCGCGAGCACGGAGCCGTCGGCATTGGTGCGAACGTTGCGGTACGCCGCCGGCAGCGGGATCACGCGGTCGAAATGTTCGCGCTCCACCCAAAGTTGCATTTCTCCCGGGGTATCGCCGGTGTCCTCACCCAACTCGAACATCGTCACGACGACGACCTTGGGTTTGAGCAACGCTTCCGCGGCATGGCCGAGCGCGGAAAGAAGGACGAAAGCGACGAGGTGGGAGACAAAGCGATTCATCATGGGCGAATGCAGAGAAAGCACGGTTCATGCCGCAAGGGGTATTCTGCGGGCCGACAAGCCGGCACGCATCTCCGCACCTTTTGTCGGGCTTCTGTTTGATTCTCCCAGTCGGCTGAGGCGGAGTGAGATTGATGCATTCAGAAACCACGAATGAACACGAATAGACACAAATTCAGAGCGAACGGAAGAAGACCGTCGGTGGTGGTTTCAACTCATCTTTCAGTGAGCGGCTCAAGCGCAACATCTCCGACGTTTCATTCGTGTCCGTTTGTGTCCATTCGTGGTTGAACTAAATCGTCACGGCTGAGGGAGTCTCTCGCGAATCCCCTGAAGCGAGAACAAGAACGAGCACCCATGAACGTCATCGACGCCCACGTGCATCTCTACCCGCCCGAGATTAACGCCGACCCGGCGACTTGGGCAGCGCGTGCCGGGGAAGCTCATTGGGCGACGCTCGCGACCCGGCGTCGGGCCAGCGGGTCAGCGGCGCAGGCATTTCCCAGCGTCGATCAACTGCTGCGCGAGATGGATGGGGCAGGCGTCGAGCGGGCAGTGCTACTCGGCTGGTACTGGCTCAAACCGGAAAGTTGCACACTGCAAAACCGTTTCCATGCGGAATGCGTGCG
>JBDSSU010000037.1:0-10281 GCA_039928635.1 Opitutaceae bacterium
ACGTTGAGGCACTGCAGCTCGCCGGCCGCAAATGCGACGTCTTCGACGTCAACTATCCGGGAGATCTCACGCCCTTCTGGGATGAGGAACAGATCACGGCGCTCGCGGCCTGGCTGAAGCGTTTGCCGAAACCGGCGGCGGTGCTCGCTTGCATGGACATGCGCGCGCAGCAAGTGATGAGCGCTGCGCAAAGCGCCGGCATCCTTGTGCCGGAGGAAGTGGCGATTCTGGGGATCAACAACGACCCGATCCGCTGCGAGATGGCGTATCCGGCGTTATCCAGTGTGGCGCCCAACGCGTTTGAATCGGGCTACCGCGCGGCGGAAATGCTGGCCGGGATGATCGTGGGGAAAAAACCGCCGGACTTCGATCAACGGGTCGAGCCGCTCGGCGTGATCACGCGGCCGTCGACCGATATCCTCGCGATCGGCGATCGGAACGTCGCGGCGGCGCTGAGTTTCATCCGCGAACGCGCGTGCCGGGGCATCTCGGTTGACGAGGTGGTGCAGCAGGCGCATGCGTCGCGCAGCCAGCTCGAGAAAAAATTCCGGCGGCATCTCGGACGCTCGCCCCAGGCCGAGATTCGGCGGGTGCAGGTGACGAAGATCAAACAGCTGCTGTTCGAAACCGATTTTCCGCTGAAGAAGATCGCGGAGCTCACCGGCTTTGAGCACGTGGAATACATGTGCGTGCTTTTCAAGCGGCTGAACGGAGACTCGCCGGGTGCTTATCGGACGAAGATGCAGGCGAAGCGCGGACGGTAGTAGCTGCGGCCACTGCGCAGACCCGATGCCGGTTTTGATTGCCGAGCGCCGATGTCGTTCAAGCTCACCCAGCATCTGCCAGCGCCCGCTGTTTCACGTTCTCAAGTAATTCGATCAGGACCCCGACCTGCTGGTTGTTGCAGGTTCAGCATGAGTAGATCGAAGCGTTTGGCTTCCTCGTCGTCGGGCTCCAACTCCGAAGGGAGGCCAGCCACCTCCTGCGACAGGTCTGAGAACTCTTCCAACTTTAGCTCACGCCACGTTTCGGGCTGCGCATATTTTTCCACCAGCCGCCGCTTCGCGCGGACGACGAAGTTTTCCACGTTCATTGCTGCGACCTCCCCATGCAGCAGCGCCACCACATCGCCGCGCAACTCCACTTCCTCCTCGGAACCTTGCTCGACCACGTCGATCCGCTTGCGATCCAGTTCGCCGACGAGTTCCAGCCGAGTTTTGAAAAGTCGCTTACCCACCGATTCACCGAGCGAACCTTCCACCGCATCCGGATTCTGGCCGAAGAATTCCAGGTTCTGGCAGTAGTCGAAGATGTAGAAAAATTCCTTGTCCTGCCCCGGAGCAAAAAGGGTCCGGCCGGACACAGCCGGGGCCGCGCCCGACCATCTGCCAGAATTTTGTCTTGGACCGCACCAACCTGAAGAAAACCAGGTTTACCACCTCCGGCACGTCGATGCGCGTGTCGAGTATGTCCACCGAGATGGCGATGTGCCCATGGATGCGGAATTCCCGCCGCGGGGGCTTGCGCAGGGCAACGCCAGTCGCCAGCTTCCCGGCCGCGGTCCCCACCGCCCCATGAGCACCGCCCCTTCTTCAGCTGTTGTCGCGCGCCCGAGTGTTGTTCGGATTGTCGGTTGGGGAGTAGTCATCGCCATCGGCACGGTGTCGATCGCGACGCTCGCGTTGTCGCGCGGAGAACCGGTGAGTGCGCTGTGGATGGTGGTCGCGGCGCTGTGCGTGTTCGCAGTGAGCTATCGTTTCCATTCGGCGTGGCTGATGGCGAAGGTGCTCACGTTGGACGAGCTGCGGGCGACGCCGGCGGTCGTGCATGAGGACGGAAAAGATTTCGTGAAGACGAACAAATGGGTGGTTTTCGGACACCACTTCGCGGCGATCGCGGGGCCGGGGCCGCTCGTCGGGCCGGTGCTGGCGGCGCAATTCGGTTTCCTGCCTGGGATGCTTTGGATGCTGGTCGGCGCAACGCTCGGCGGGGCCGTGCACGATTGCGTGATCATGTTCTGCTCGGTGCGGCGCCGCGGGAAATCCCTGGGACAAATGGTGCGCGATGAAGTGGGGCCGTTTGCGGGCCTGGTGGCGCTGATCAGCATTGTGGCGATCATGGTGATCCTGCTGGCGGTGTTGGGGCTCGTGGTGGTGAACGCGCTCGCGGAGAGTCCGTGGGGGCTGTTCACGATTGCGGCGACGATGCCGATTGCGGTCGTGATGGGGTGCGCGATGCGGTTTGGCGGCCACAGTGGAAAATGGCTGGCAGTGGTGAGCGTGTTCGGCGTGGCCGCGCTGCTCGGCGCCGTGTGGGGCGGACAATTCGTCCAAGGCACGCGCGTTGAGGGATGGTTCACGTTGCACGGCACGACGCTCGCGTGGTGGATCATGGGTTACGGGCTGCTCGCGTCGATTTTGCCCGTCTGGTTCCTGCTGGCGCCGCGCGACTATCTCAGCACGTTCATGAAGATCGGCACGGTGGTGGCGCTCGGAATCGCGATCGTCGTGCTCGCGCCGATGCTGAAGATGCCGGCGCTCACGAAGTTCATCGATGGCACGGGGCCGATCGTGGCGGGAACGGTGTTTCCGTTTTGTTTCATCACCATCGCCTGCGGGGCGGTCTCGGGTTTTCACGCGCTGATCTCGTCCGGCACGACGCCGAAGATGATCACGCGCGAGAGCGACATCCGCGTCGTCGGCTATGGCGCGATGGTGACGGAGATGGTGGTGGGGATCATGGCGCTAATCGCGGCGAGCGCGATGGAGCCCGGGCAATATTTCGCGATCAACATGAAGGGCGAAGCCGCCGCCGTGGTGCAGAAGGTAAGCGAGCTGGGTTTTCCGGTGACGACGGCCCACATGGCCGATCTCGCGGCGAGCGTCGGGGAGAAAACGATGATCGGGCGCACCGGCGGCGCGCCGACGTTTGCGGTCGGCATGGCCCAGATGTTTGCGGGCGTGTTCAAGAGTCAGGGCGCCATGGCGGTGTGGTATCACTTCGCGATCATGTTCGAGGCGCTGTTCATCCTGACGACGATCGATGCGGGGACGCGGGTTGGGCGTTTCCTCGTGCAGGACATCCTGGGGCTCATCGCGAAACCGCTCGGTGACACGAAGTCTTTCGCCGGGAATACCCTCGCGACCGCGCTGTTCGTCGGCGCATGGGGCTGGTTCTTATACCAAGGCGTGATCGATCCGCTCGGCGGCATCAACTCGCTGTGGCCGATCTTTGGCATCGCCAACCAGCTGCTCGGCGTGATCGCGTTTGCGCTCGGGACCACCGTGCTGATCAAGATGGGGCGGAAACGTTACGCCTGGGTCACGCTTGCGCCGCTGGCCTGGCTGCTGGCGGTGACGATGACGGCGGGCTGGATGAAGCTTTTTCACGGCGATCCGCGGATCGGATTTCTGGCCGCGGCGGCGGATTTGAAACGAAAGCTGCTGGCCGCAGATGCCGGTACTTCGGCCGCGCAAGTCACCACGTGGCAGCACCAGCTTTTCAATACCCGCGTCGACGCCGTGGTCACCGGCGCATTTCTCGTGCTCGTGCTGATTGTCGTGATCGCGAACGCGCGAGTTTGGTGGCAGCTACTGGCCGGAAAACGCGCCCCGGATCTCCGCGAGGAACCCTATTTGGCGGCCAGCGCGGTGGAGTCAGCCTGAGGTTTGCTCGCGGCTGGCGGCCGTGCTTCCGCGGCCACGCCGCGCCGGATCGCGGCGTAATGCTCCTTGAAGTAGTAGCGAAGCCAGTAGGCGTAGCGGGCGGGGCGGCGCACGATATCGAGTTTCAGCTGGGGCAGACTCATCGGGGCGGCCGCCGCGACTTCATCTGGGTTGAGGGCGAAAGCGGCGGGCGCACGGCCAAAAAAGACGTAGACGATTTCGTTTTCGGTCAGACCATTTGGCAGCTGGGTGCGGTAACGCGCGCGAAAACCGGAGCGCAGCGATACCGTGACGCCCAGCTCCTCGCGCAAGCGACGCCGTGCCGCCTGCGCCGTGCGCTCGCCAGGACGCGGATGGCCGCAACAGGAATTTGCCCAGAGACCACCCGAGTGGTACTTCGCTTTGCTCCGCTGCTGCAGGAGCACCTTGCCATCAGGATAGACGAGAAAGATGGAAAAGGCGCGGTGCAGCAGCGCCTGCCGGTGCACGGCCAATTTTTCCCCGCGACCGATGGCGCGGTTGCGCTCGTCGACCAGGATCAACTCGTCAGTCAGGCGTGGCATCGTTCGTCGCGTTGATTTTCACGCGGGGTGATGTTTGGTTGCTTTGCGGTGGCTTCGTCAATTTGAGTTTTCGCCAGCCCCAGTTTTCCCCATGCCCAAAGTTCGTCCCTCCCGTTCCGCTTCCCGCCCGGCCCTTCCGCCGGCGGGGCGTGCGATCGTCGATCAGGGTTTCATCCCGGTCCGCGCCAAACTCATCGACGTGGCGGCCTTTTTGGATCGCGTGGAACGGCATGAAGTCGCGGACGATTTTCGCTGCGGAGCGTTGCGCGCGGCGGCGGAACTGCTCGTGGACGGCCGGCCGGAACGGGCGCGGCGTATTCTGGAAATTCTGAGCGATCCCACGACGAATCCTGAAACCAAGTCCTCCGGCAAAGCCGCCCTCGGGGCGTGGCAGCGTCCCGCGACGCCCGCGAAGACCGGCGCCAAGCCACGCGGCAAAAAGAAAAAGTAACACACTCCGATGCGCTACATCGAACCCCACGGCCACATGGTGAGCCGCACCACCGACGACTATCAGGCGATGGTCATGGCTGGCTGCGTGGCGGTTTGCGAACCGGCTTTCTGGGCGGGCTTTGACCGCGGTTCGGCGGACGGTTTTCGCGATTACTACCGGCAGCTGACGGAATACGAGCCGGCGCGCGCCGCGAAGTTTCTCCTCCCGCATTTCTGCTGGCTCTGCCTCAACCCGAAGGAGGCCGAGGATCTCGCCCTCGCGCGCGACGTGCTCGCGCTCATCCCCGAGTTTCTCGGGCGGCCCAACGTCCTCGGCATCGGCGAAATCGGGCTGAACCGGAACACGCGCAACGAAATGGCCGTGCTTGAACAGCACGTGGAACTCGCGGTGAAGCACGACCAGTTGATTCTCGTGCACACGCCGCACCTCGAGGACAAGCTGAAGGGGACGAAGTTGATCCTCGACGTGTTGTCATCGCATCGGGGCGTGAAGCCGGACCGGGTCATCATCGATCACGTCGAGGAGCATACGATTCAGCTCGTGCTCGACCGCGGTTTTTGGGCGGGCATCACGCTCTATCCCGACTCGAAATCCTCTCCGCCGCGCGCGGTCGACATGCTTGAGATCTGCGGGCGCGAGCGCATCTGGATGAACTCAGCGTGCGACTGGGGCGTCAGTGATCCGCTGGCGGTGCCGAAGACCGCGCTCGAAATGCGCCGTCGCGGCCACAGCGAAGATTTCGTCGACGCCGTGCTTTACCGCAATCCGCACCGCTTCCTCTCGCAGTGCCCGAAGTTTCGCCTCGGCGACTCGACCGCCGGATGAAGCTCTCCCACGGCATCCATCTCGCCTACTGCACGAACGTCCACCGAGGGGAAACCTGGGCGGAAACCTTCGCCGCGCTTGAGCGCCACACGCTGCCCGTCCGCCGCCGCGTCGCTTCCGGCCGTTCCTACGCGATCGGCCTCCGCCTCGGCCAGCGTGCCGCCGCTGAACTCGCTGAGCCCGCCAAGCTGCTCGCCTTCCAGCGCTGGCTAGCGGAGCACGACTGCTACGTTTTCACGATCAACGGATTTCCCTACGGCAGTTTTCATGGCACGCGCGTGAAGGAGCAGGTCTATGCGCCCGACTGGTCCACGCCCGAGCGGGTCGCTTACACGCGACAACTCTTCGAACTGCTCGTGCAACTCGCGCCGCCCGGCGCCGCGTGCAGCGTCAGCACGGTGCCGGCGTCTTTCAAAGGCTTCATCGCCGCGGAGCCGGCACGCCGCGAAGCGATCCTTCGGAATCTCACCGCGGTCGCCCGCCACATCGCGGCGCTGGCCGCGAAGACCGGCCGCGATCTGCATCTGGGGCTGGAGCCGGAGCCGTGTTGTTATCTTGAGACGAGCGAGGAAACGGTGGCGTTCTTCAACGACTGGCGCGCGATCGATCCCGCAGTCGACCGCGAGTCGCTGTTGCGCGTGGTGGGCGTGAACTACGACTGCTGCCATCTCGCGGTCGAATTCGAATCGGCGACCGCCGCGCTCGACCGGCTCGCCGCGGCTGGCCTGCGATTGAGCAAGCTGCACCTCAGTTCGGCGCTCCGCGTCCGGCCCGACGCCGCTGGTCGCGCGGCGCTCGCGGCTTTCGTCGAGCCGGTTTATTTGCACCAGGTGGTCGTCGGCAATGC
The DNA here is from genome assembly GCA_039928635.1 of Opitutaceae bacterium. Classification (GTDB taxonomy): domain Bacteria; phylum Verrucomicrobiota; class Verrucomicrobiia; order Opitutales; family Opitutaceae; genus DATAKE01. The sequence goes on from JBDSSU010000037.1 coordinate 6,355, forward strand.
GGAGAGTGGGGTCGTGCGGCGGCGCTTCGTGGATTTGCCCGACGCCCTCGCCGATACTGAACCGTCGCGGCCCGACGATGAGTGGCGCGTGCATTTTCACGTGCCGTTGCACGCCGCGCCTGGCGCGCCGTTTTTCGATACACGCGACCACCTCGTCGGCGCGCTCGACTGGCTCGCGGCGCATCCCGGCGCGTGCAGCCATCTCGAGATGGAGACCTACACCTGGGAGGTGTTGCCCGCTGCGATGCGTCTGCCGATCGAGGATCAACTCGTGCGCGAGTACGAGTGGACGTTCGGTGCCCTCGCCGAGCGCGGGCTGGCGTAGGGACGTCGCTTGCCGGCGCCCGAATGTTTGGATAACGCGTCTGGGCGTCGGCCAGCGACGCTCCTAAAATTTTCCTCTGTGACGACGAGCCCTCCCCGTAGTCCGATGCACGCGGCCTTCGATCTCGCCCGCGCCGGCAACTTTCCCTCGGTCGCGAGCAACGTGCTCGCGGCGCTGGTGCTGTCGGCGTCGGCGGACGTGGGGTGGCCGGCGGCGGGTTTGCTGGCGCTGGCGATTCTCGCGGGTTGTCTCGTTTATGCGGGTGGGGCGACGTTCAACGACGTCTTCGACGCGCGCTTCGACGCGAAGCACAAACCCGGGCGAACCATCCCCGCGGGTTTAATCTCGCGCGGCGCGGCCACGGCACTGGCGACGGGCGAGATGGCGCTGGGTCTTGGTTTGCTGATTTGGTCGGGCGCGGCGTGGACCTGGGCGGTCGGGCTGGCGGCGTGCATTTTGGCGTATGACTGGATTCACAAAAAATGGATCGGGTCGGTGGTGCTGATGGCAGGCTGTCGTGTGCTGCTGGCGTGCACGCTGGCGACGCTGCCGTGGCAGCGGATAACGACGCCGTTCCTCGCTTGGGTGGGCGGGCTCTTCGCTTACATCGTGGTCCTGAGTCTGATCGCGCGCTGGGAATATAAACCGGGAGCGCCAGCGGCGAAGATCGGACGTTCGGTGGGTCGGTTGCTGGCGTTCATTCCGCTGATCGACGCGATTGCCTTGTTGATGGTGGGTGCGTGGGTCCCGGCTCTGGCTTGCGCAATGGCGATTCCTTTCGGACGCTGGGCGCAGCGCCTGGCCGCTTCCACCTGATGTCCGAAGTCCCCGATCTCGTTTCCTTTCCCATCACGCTGCGGCACGAGCTCCGCGTGATCTTCACGCGTGACGTCTTCGCGCCGGGCAACGAGACGCTCGCGACACTGCTCACGCCCCGCGAACCGGGCGGGAGCGCGCGAGCGATCGTATTCTGGGATGCCGGCCTTCGGGCGGCGTTTCCCAACATCGCCGAAAACGTGAAGGCTTGGTTCGCCGCGCGCCGCGATCGCGTGTCGCTCGAGGCGGAGCCGGTCATGTTGACGGGTGGTGAAGGGGTGAAAAACGACCGGGCGTACCTCGAGCGCGTGTGGGCGACGATCAACGAAGCGAAACTCTGCCGGCACTCTTTTGTGATCGCGATCGGCGGCGGCGCGGTGCTCGACATGGTCGGATTTGGCGCCGCGACGGCGCACCGCGGCATTCCGATCATCCGCCTGCCGACGACCAGCCTCAGCCAGGCCGATGGCGGCTTGGGTGTGAAAAACGGCGTGAACTATTTCTCCAAAAAAAACTGGCTGGGCTCCTTCGTGGTGCCGCATGCGGTGGTCAACGATTTCGCTTTCCTGGATGGCCTGCCGCCACGCGATCGCCGCGCGGGGTTGATCGAAGCGGTGAAGGTGGCCTTGATCCGCGATGCGGCGTTCTTCGAGTTTATCGCGGCGCGGGTGGATGCGCTGGCGAAATTCGAGCGCGAGCCTTACGAAGCTGTCGTGCGCGAAAGCGCGCGGCAGCACATGGAGCACATCGCGACGGGTGGCGATCCGTTCGAGCGCGGGTCGGCGCGGCCGCTCGATTTCGGCCACTGGGCGGCGCACAAGCTGGAGCAACTCTCGGAATTTCGCGTCAGCCACGGCGAGGCCGTGGCGGTCGGCATGGCCATCGACCTGATCTATGCGCGGCGCATCGGATTGCTGCCGGAGCCCATCGCGGAGCGCATTCTGCGGGTGATTCAGGGCTTGGGTTTCGAACTCTTCGAGCCGGTGAAACAGATCCGCAGCGCGAGTGGCCGGCAGGACATGCTCGATGGGTTGGAGGAATTTCGCGAACACCTCGGCGGGCGGCTCACCATCCCGATGATTCGCGCGCCGGGCGACCGGCTGGATGTCCACGAAATGGATGGACCGGCGGTGAAGGCGTCGTTCGACGAGTTGCGGCAGCGTTATGGCTGAGAGGTTTTCCATCGGTCCTATAGGTCTTATGGGTCCTATGGGAAATATATGAGAACCTCGGTCCTCAATATCGTCGGCCTCACCTCGCGACTAATCGGGCCGCACACCCCGCGCCTTCAACAAGCGGTCGAGGCCGGCGGCCTGCTGCGGGTGCAGCCGGTGCTGCCGGCGGTGACCTGCACAGCACAGAGCACGTATCTCACCGGCTTGCCTCCCTCGGGTCATGGTGCGGTCGCCAACGGCTGGTACGACCGCACGCTCGCGGAGCATCATTTTTGGAAGCAGTCGAACCACGTCGTCAGCGGAGAAAAACTCTGGGAAAAACTGCGCGCCGTTCGCCCCGGCTTCACGTGCGCGAAACTGTTTTGGTGGTATAACATGTATTCCACCGCCGACTGGTCGATCACGCCGCGCCCGATGTATCCGGCCGATGGGCGAAAGGTCTTCGACGTCTACACGCATCCGCTGTCGATGTGCGCTGAGATCAAACATGACCTCGGTGATTTTCCGTTCCCGGCGTTCTGGGGTCCGATGGCTGGCGCTGCTTCGTCGGAGTGGATCGCGGCTTCGGCAAAATGGGTCGAGGAAAAGCACCGGCCGGATCTGTCGCTGGTTTACCTGCCGCACCTCGACTACAACCTCCAGCGCCTCGGGCCCGACGATCCGCGGTTGGCGGAGGATCTGCGGACGATCGACCGCGTGGCGGCCGGGCTGATGGATTTCTATCAACAACGCGGCGTGCGCAGCGTCGTGCTTTCCGAATACGGCATCACGGCGGTGAGCCGATCGATCGCGCTCAACCGGCTTTTCCGCGCGCAGGGGTGGATCGCGATCAAGGATGAACTCGGGCTTGAGTTGCTTGATTGCGGGGCGAGCAAGGTTTTCGCCATCGCGGATCACCAGATCGCGCACATCTACGTGAACGATCCTTCGCTCCTCGACGCGGCCCGCGCGTTGCTGGAAAAAACGGACGGGGTCGCGGGCGTGCTGGACACGGAAGGGAAACGCGCCGCGGGTCTCGATCATCCCCGGTCGGGCGATCTCGTCGCGTTCGCGGCGGAGGATGCTTGGTTCACTTATTACTATTGGGACGACGCCCGAAAGGCGCCGGACTTCGCGCGCTGCGTCGATATCCACCGCAAATATGGCTACGACCCCGTGGAGCTGTTCGTCGATCCGGCGATCGCCGCGCCGAAGCTGAAGGTCCTGGGCAAGCTGCTGAAAAAGAAACTCGGATTCCGGATGCTCATGGATGTGATCTCGCTCGATCCCTCGCTGGTGAAAGGTTCACACGGGACGTGTCCGGCGGATTCCGCCGAGTGGCCGGTGTTGATCGGAGCGGGGGATGCGAGTGCGCCGATCACGGCGGTGGACGTGCACGAGCGATTGCTGGCGATTTGTCGGGGTGGCGGGTGATCCGGGGGGTTCCGGCGGTTAACCCGCATTGGTCACATTCTCGCGATTTTTTTGCCACGGAGCACACAGAGCTCGGACACAGAGATCACAGAGCCAAACAAGCTGTCATGCTTCGTGTCCTCAGTGGCTCATGCCTTGGCTTGATTTCGGTTTGAGTTTTCAGGTTGACCAACCCAAAAAAAAGGCCGGCCGCGTGAG
>JBDSSU010000038.1:0-3969 GCA_039928635.1 Opitutaceae bacterium
TTTCATGCTGGTCGCACCGCTGGGTTACTGGCCGAACGGCGGCTACAACTACGTTCCCTTCAACCGTGAGCGTGGTGCGCGCGGAGTCGCGGCAGCCATGGCGGCGCCGCAGCAGTTCAGCCCCGCAGCGGCGGCCGCGCCCCAGGGTGCCGGCCGAGGCGGACCAGGTCGCGGCGGGCCCGGCGGCGGCGGTGGCGGAGTCAACGGCTCAACCATTCCGGCGCAGGTCCGCTCCGAGTGGAGCGAACAGGACGCGATGCACGTCTTTGATTTGATCAAAGCCGAGTACCCGATCGATCCGAATCGGATTTTTCTCTTTGGCTATTCTGCCGGTGGCCAGGGCGGACATTACTTCGCGCAAAAATATGCGGAGAACTGGGCCGCGATCGCGATCGGCGGCTCCAATGCCTCCATGGGTCCGTTCTACGACGTCGAACGCGTGAAGCAGATTCCGATGATGCTTTACGCCGGCAGCGAAGATGGCGTGGTCAACGCGACCAAAGCCCTCGGCGAGGCCCTCAAGGAAAAAGGCGTCGACGCGACCGTAAAGATTTTTCCAGGTGCCACGCACGACACGGCTCCGTCAGCCGCGGTCGGGGATGCGTTCGATTTCTTCGCCGCTCATCCCCGGAAATAGTAAGCGTCCAAGTCGCGAGATTCTCGGATACACCCGGAAGCCATTTGTGGCAGCGACATCCACGGCTGGGATGGTTCCACGGGCCGCCGTCCCCCCCCTCTCATCATGGCACACGAGGCTTCCGGGGAGATCCTGACCGTCGGGCCGAAGGTCGATCGCTGGCGTAAGGGGGACCGTGTCACCTTCGACTCCACCAGCTATGTCGTCGGGCTGTTCATCCAACGATAGGCTTGCCCTACCCATGACCCGGTTGAACCTAAGGGCGTCTGGGTTCGGCCGTCCGCTCGCGACTTTGCTCTGCTGCTTCGCGCCCGTTTACTGCACGAATCCTCCCAAGTTTATCCCATGCTGATTTCCCGATACGAGCTCTTCCAAGTGCCGCCCCGATGGCTGTTCCTGAGGATCGAGACAGACACGGGGATCGTTGGTTGGGGAGAGCCGATCGTCGAAGGCCGCGTCGCAACGGTCAAAGCGGCGGTCGGGGAAATGATGGAATATTTGACCGGCAAGGATCCGCTCCAGATCGAGGATCATTGGAACGTTCTCTATCGCGGCGGATTTTACCGCGGGGGTGTGGTCTTCATGAGTGCCCTCGCCGGAATCGATCAGGCGCTTTGGGACATCAAAGGCAAATCGCTCAACGCACCGATCCACCAGCTGATGGGTGGGCGGGCTCGTAACTCCATCCGGGTTTATTCTTGGATCGGCGGCGATCAGCCAAGTGACGTGGGGGCGGGCGCCGCGAAAATGGCGGAACGCGGTTTCACCGCCGTGAAAATGCTGGCGACTGACGCGATGGACTACGTCGATTCACCGATCAAAATTGCTGCGGCGGTTGAACGAGCGGCCGCGGTGCGCGAGGCGATCGGGAAGTCCCGAGATTTCGGCATCGACTTTCATGGACGAGTCCATCGAGCGATGGTCAAGCGACTCGCCAAAGAACTGGAGCCGTTCCAGCCGATGTTTCTCGAGGAGCCGGCGCTGCCCGAGAATCCTGAAGTGCTCCGCGAACTGGCGAATGCGACGACGATCCCGATCGCGACCGGAGAACGTTTGTACTCCCGCTGGGATTTCAAGCGGTTGTTAAACGACGGATACGTCGACATCATTCAGCCCGATCTTTCGCACGCCGGAGGCATCACGGAATGCAAGAAGATCATCTCGATGGCGGAAGCGTACGACGTCGCGGCGGCTCCCCATTGTCCCTTGGGTCCCATCGCGCTCGCGGCGTGCCTCCAGGTTAATGCGACCTGCCATAACGCCTTTATTCAGGAGTGGAGCATGGGCATCCACTACAACAAGGGGGCGGAACTCTTGGATTACGTGACCAACCAAGACGTTTTCCATGTCTCCGAAGGACGACTGGGAATTCCGTCTGGCCCGGGCTTGGGCATTGAACTGAACGAAGCTCACATCCGTGAGATGGCGAAATCAGCGCCCGATTGGCACAACCCGATCTGGCGCAACCCAGACGGCAGTTTCGCGGAGTGGTGATCCGTCCCTCTATGCTCCCACGGTACCGAGTCCTGGTCATGCTGTTTGTCTGTGTTGTGATAAACTACATGGACCGATCCACGATCTCGATCGCGGCCGGAGCACTCCGCGAGGAATTCGCGCTCACCTCCGTGCAGTTGGGCTATATCTTTGCGGCGTTTGGCTGGACTTACGCGGGCTTGCAGATTCCGGGGGGGATCGTCGCCGATCTTGTCCGTCCGCGCGTGCTCTACACCTGGAGCTTGATCACTTGGTCCGCCGCGACGCTTCTGCAGGGGTTATGTACCGGGGTGGCATCGCTCGTGGGCTGTCGTCTGGCCGTAGGGGCCTTCGAGGCGCCCGCTTACCCGATCAACAACAAGATCGTCACCGCTTGGTTCCCCCCCGAGGAACGGGCGGGAGCGATCGCCGGTTACACATCGGGTCAGTACGTCGGCTTGGCGTTCCTCACACCGGCGATGGCGTGGCTGCAACACCAGTTCGGTTGGCGGGGACTCTTTATCATTACGGGTGCCATCGGAATTGTTTGGGGTGTGTTTTGGTATGCTCGGTACCGCGATCCGGTCGAAGAAGGTCTCGGCAAACGCGCGACGACATCCGGTCCCGGACATGGTGCACGGGTGATCGACGTCTTGCGCCACCGTAAGCTTTGGGGACTTTATCTGGGCCAGTTTTGCGTCGCGTCGGCGGCTTGGTTCTTCCTCACGTGGTTTCCCACTTATCTGGAAAAATACCGGGGGATCGCACTGCTGAAAGCCGGGATGTGGGCCGCAGTCCCGTTTCTTTCCGCGTTTGTCGGCATTCTGCTTTCGGGAAACCTGTCCGATTGGCTGGTGCGACGCGGCGTTTCCGTCGGCGTGGCCAGGAAATCTCCTGTGATCATCGGACTGCTCCTCACGAGTTCCATTATCGGAGCGAACTACGTGGAAAAACCTGCGCATGTGATCGCCTTCCTTTCGCTCGCGTTCTTTGGGAACGGAATGGCGTCCATCACCTGGGTTTTTGTTTCACTGATGGCGCCAAAGCACGTGATCGGGCTGACCGGGGGCGTTTTTAATTTTTGCGGAAATCTCTCAGCCATCATCGTTCCGCTGGCCGTCGGCTATTTGGTGCAAGGCGGGGATTTTGCACCGGCATTGATCTTTGTTGGTGCGCTCGCGCTCGTCGGAGTTGCTTCCTACGTCTTTCTGGTCGGCGAGGTGGTGAGAATCGAAGCGCATGATAACGCCTGACCCGAGAATAGGACTGCAGAGCCGGTTTCTGAGCTGCGAATGGGGAACGCCGATGTTGCGCGTGTGCCTCGTCGAGAGCCCGGCGCTCGATGTTAGGGCGGCCGTCGAAAGCAGCGATGGGATCGCCCCTGTGTATGCGCGTTGGAGCGAGTTCGAAGGCAAGCGCCCTTCCCGTGGGACGTTTTATCGGTCTTACCTGCGCGAACGTATTGCTGCTCTGGAAAACACCATTGACGGAAAACTCGCGGGAGTGCCGATGGTCGTCTCCGGCATGGCGTCGTCATCCATCGGCATGGGCGGACATCCCCTACAAAAGAATCCCTTTCGCCGTTGATGGGTCTGACTTGAAAACGCAGCTTTTTGAGGCGTCCGCCGATTTTGCGCACGATCTCTTAATGATCTCCGGCGTGCGGGACCCCACGGATTTGATGCGCGGAGAGGAAGTTCAGCTCGTGGGTGCGTTGGCCAACGCGCGCGCCGTTGCGGGTCACCGACTCCTGGTGTTTCCCGGAACTCACTCGAAGCAGGTGGAGGTGAACGGAGTGCGAGCGATCAGCGTTCGAACCTACATGACCGGAGAGCTGTTCGATCTCATGGCCCGCCGCC
>JBDSSU010000039.1:0-5573 GCA_039928635.1 Opitutaceae bacterium
GGCGCGGCGACGCGCTGACGGGTTCCGCCGATTCTGTCTCTGTTCTCACTAACCTTGATTCCTGCCTGTCCCTCATCGGCAAGACACACGCGGGCAAAAAAAAGCCACGGCGAACATCGCCGTGGCCGAATTCTGAAATCCTTGAGGTCGGATCAAAAGTGGTGATTGAGACCGAACTTGTAGGTGACGTTTTGATCGTCATCGAGTTCAACGGCCGCAGTAGCGCTGAACTGCTGCACGATCCGGAAAGCGGCTTTTACGCCGTAGTTCCAGGTTCCAGAACCGCCAAAACGGGTAAACTCCTGATAGTTGACGTAAGGAGAAAGAGCGACGCGGGGGGCGAGTTGAATCTCAACGCCGACGCCGAGCAGAAACGAAAAGGAACTCGTGGAAGACCCGGTACCACCCTTTAAAAAGCCCCAACCCACGTTCACTTCTCCGAACGGTTTCACCCCCGTGAGCGGCACGTAGCCGGTCGCACCCACCGCAAACTCATGGAGGTTCGCGTTGAGCCCAAACGCACTAACGCTGGTGTAGTTGTACTTGAAAGAAGCGTCGACGCTGGTTGCTTCGGTCGGGCGATTCGCGATGAAGCCGTAGCTATGGCCAGAGTCGGGTGGACCATCATCAATGGCTAGGTAACCAAAAGTCACCCCCATGTAGCTTTGTCCGAGCAGCCCGTAGGCCGAGCCGGAGGCAGGCGTCACGGTCATTCCGGAGCTGGTCGGATTCGATCCCTGCGCGGAGGCAGTCAGCGCGAGTGCGAGCGAGGCGGCTAACGACAGAGCGAGAGGTTTCAGCGATATCTTCATGGTAGTTTTTAGGTAGGTGCTTAAGCCGGGTTTAATCAGCTGGCCCCACTCACACCATGGATCGCCGCAAATTTCCAACCGGTTTTTTCGGCCGGCAAAAGGATCATGGTACGGATGCCGCCCGCGTTGGCGGGCCGGAAAACCAAGAATCACGAGGGGGAATAGTTGCTCGCGGAGGCCGGACAGCCTCCTTCTGCGTCCCGCGGTCGCCGCAAAATTTCACAACAATTTAGCCTCGGCCAAGGGGGCCATTTGCTTTCGCAGCCGGGTTATTCACCTCGCGCTTGCGAAATTTCGCCAGCTTCGCACTTTCGCCGGGCACATGAAACTTAGCACCCTCCTCCCCGTCAGCGTTTTCCTCGCCATGTTTTCCTTCGCTTCCGCCGAACCACTCAAGGTGGGCGACACCGCTCCGCTCAGTGGCGGCATTACCGATACCGGGACGACCTTGAACCTCGGCGACGTCTATAAAAAGAGTCCGTACACCTTGGTGTGGTTTTATCCGGCCGCCCTCACCGGCGGATGCACCAAACAGGGCTGCTCTCTCCGCGATGCGAGCGCCGAACTCACGCAAAAAGGCGTTTCAGTCGTTGGCGTGAGCACGGACAGCATCGAGAAACAAAAAGAATTTAAGGATAAAAATAATTTCCCGTTCCCGCTGATTGCCGACACGGACAAGAAGGTCGGCAAAGCTTTCGGGCAGTCTGAAACGGGCCGCGCCAGCCGCGAAGCCTACCTCATCAAAGATGGCAAAATCGTCTACAAAGACGCCGGGGTGACGGATAAACAGGCCGATAACATTCTCGCGTATCTCAATTCGGTTAAAAAATAAGCGGTCATTTCGATCCTCTGAAAACGCGCGGCTTCGGCTGCGCGTTTTTTTTTGGACCTATAGCTCCTCGTCACGCGCACCGCGTAACACCGGGGCGGCTGGATCGCAGCTTACTCGCTCGAGCCAATCGGCAATCAGCATTTCGCGAGCAGTTATTTCCATCGGCCAGGGAGCGGCGACGAGATCGATGACCCGGAGTTGGCCATCCACGCAGCGGACAAAGTTTCTCGCATGAAGGTCCGCGACGAGGAACGCCTTGGCCCCGATTTTTGCGGCCGGAAAAAAGAGCCGTGGATGGTCGCGGTTCGCGCGCAGAAAGCGCGAGGGAATCTCGATCAAGCCTTTTGGTAACAACCGAGACACATCATCTCCCTGGGGCAACGGTTCACCGCGCGCCTGTTTCGCGACGAGAATTCCCTCGGGCGTGACGGCGACGACCTCAGTTGCCATTCCGCCAAGCAGATGGATCAAGAGGAGTTTCTGCAGCAAACCGCGGTAGCTCCCCAGCCCGGCTTCCGCGAGCAGCGTGGTTTCATCCCCACGTCGGAAGCCAAATTCGCTCCCAATGTTTTTGCCCTCGCGCGGTTGATAAAATTTGTAGACAGAGCCGTCCGCGACCGAAGCAAACGCCCACGCTTCAACCCCGCCGCCGATGCGATGCAGAAGGGAATTCGATTCTTCCAAGGCGTTTTCCGCAGGAGGAAATCCGAAATCCTCCAGCGATTTTAACGGGAGACAGGCGCGGAAAACCCGAATTGCGTCACCGAGCTGAGCCCAGGACGGTCCCGCCGATTCAAGCAGGCTTACTTCGTCTTCCGCGATGACGACGAGATCGCGGTTCGGATCTGCGCCAACACCGCATTCGGCTGTTGCCGCGCAGAGGCGATCGAGCGCCGCCAGTCGTCGCTCGTGATCGTCCTGAAGAGCGTCTCTTTCGGCTGCACCCGGGAGGAGATTTCCACGGAGGCAGGTGAACCGGCGGGTAAAGGGGTCTTGCATGAATCTGCCATGGGCCGACCGTCAGTGGCACCGCGCCCTTTGGCAAAAGGTATTTGCCGACATGTTATTCGCGCGCTTCACACCAGAGCGAAACGCTCTTTGCGCCAAGGCGCCGGCCGGGGTGATAAGGCAAAATGAAAACCGCCGCCGCCCGCACCGGGAAATTCTTTCGCCAGCTCAGCGCGGCCAACAGCTACGTGCCGAGGTTCGGGTGCGCCGTTGCGCTCGTTTGTGAGCAATGTCCACGACGCGCGGTCCGCAGAATTTTCACGCCCCGAATTTTTCCAGCCTTTGCGCGATATCGGCGCGAAGTCGCTCCACATGCGCGAGGGTGTAATCACGGACGTTCAACCTTTCATCGACGATGAGGGGCGTGAGATCCATTGCCCAAGTCACCGCCGTCATCTCGTCGGTCGCATGAGCTGTATGGAATGTCGCGTTGGCCGCACGACGCCCGAGGGTCGCTGCATCATAGCGTTTCCCGCCGCTAATTTGGGAATCGAAAAGTCGCAGCAGCGCTGCGGCCAGGTCAGGACGAGCGCTCGCGTCGAGCGCGATTTTGTCGCGATCAACCAGCCAGTCCAGATCGCGCCAGACTTCGCAACCCACCACACGCCGCGGACGGTTGCCGATGGGCAACATCCGCAGGACCTCCAGACATCGCAGCAGCAGGGCGACATGGGTGTCATGTTTATCCGCGGGACTGTGGAGATAGACGATTTCCGGCGCACACGCGGAGAAAATCGCGCAGAGGTCGGCGCGCGCGTCAGGATCCGCGGTTTTGATGGCGCTACTCGGGTGCGCGAGCTGAAGCTGCAAATTATATTTCCCGAGCACGGCGGCACGGCGTTGCTCATTGCGACGCAGATCCCGCATCTCCGCATCATTCAGGCTCGCGTACGGTCCGCTGCGCGGAGAACCCGCTCCATCGGTAACGACGACTCCCGTAAAGTGGCGCCTGGGTTGTTCGTAACACGTCGTAATGCCTGAGTGAGCCATGATCTCGATGTCATCCTGGTGCGCGGCGACGCAAAGATGCGTTGTCCGCGCGAGCGCCGTCTCCGCAAGGACTGCATCGGGTGAAAATACATCGGCATCTGCTCGGCTGAACTTCATGGGATAATCAGGCGATGGAGCCGAGAGAGGAGAGCGCGATCGAGAGTGGGAGATGAAATCAAAAGAGCCGGGTGGGATATTTTCCGGCTGTGACTAATTCCGCGAGGGCGTTTTTAACCCGATCCTTATCTTCGCGGTAGGTGATCCCAAACCAACCACCTGAGGTAGGGAGTACCCGGACGTTTGCCTCGCTGCGGGCAACCAGATGCGAAACGGCGGCCGGAAGGTAGAATTCGCGCTGACCGACCGCATCGAGCTGGGCCGTGGCGGTCAGGAAGTCCCGAAGCTGAATCTCTAGCGCCGGGAACAAAGCGGGGGTGAAGCCCCAGCAGTTCATCGAGACGGTCTCGTGCCCCGTGAACCTTTTGTTAGGCCCGACGGTGTCGCGGTTGATGGACCCCACTTCGACGACGGTGCGCAACATTCCCTCGCCGCTCACGGTGCAGATACCTCGGGAAACCGGTCCGTGTTCAGAGAGGGTTTTGGCAAGTTCAAAGCCGACCATCGCAAACTGCGCCTGGCTCGCTGCCGTGAGAAACCTCGCCAGCTGCACAAAAGCCTCACGGCCGTAGAAATCATCGGCGTTGATCACCGCAAAATTTTCTCCGATCGCATCGCGCGCACACCAAACCGCATGCCCGGTTCCCCATGGCTTTTCCCGGTTTGGGAATGGGTTGGCGCCCGCTGGTAGCACCCCGACTGATTGGAAAACGTACTCCAGCTGAATGCCCGCGGAATATTTCGCGCCAATTTGGTCGCGGAAGAGAGTCGCGAATTCCTGTCGGATCACGAAGACGACGCGATCAAACCCCGCCCGCTGAGCATCAAAAACCGCATAGTCCAGCACGGTTTCCCCGCTGGGCCCGACGGGATCGATCTGCTTGAGTCCTCCGTAACGCGATCCCATGCCAGCGGCGAGGACGAGAAGAGTGAGCGGCATCCATCGAGCAGAAGAGAATGCGCCAATCGGTCAATGGACGAAGCATCGGCTTCTCCGCCAAACCCCAGAAGACGACTGTTCTAAAAAACCTAACGTGAGCGGGATGGACGGGGAGACCCGTCACGAGGACGTCAGGGATTCCACCCAATCGCCTGAATTCCCACTATTTAGTTTTACCCGGGCGACCTCCTTCCTCATTCACGCCAATAATCTCGCGCTCGGTTGTTTGTGCCAAAACTCCTCTTCTGTGAAAGTTTCTTCCCCGTTCGTTGATAACCTCCCACGCCCGTCAGGCCAGGGGGGTGGCACCCCACCGCCTTTCGCGGCTAGTTCACTGGTACCGCCAGCGCCAGAGACGTCGGGAATGGTTGCGACCCTTCAGCAGCGAAATGCAGAATTGGAGCGCCAGCTTGCTCAAGCTCGGGAAACGCTTGGCGATTTCGAACAGCTCTCAGACGACTTCAATAATCTGTTCGCTTCGAGTGACGTCGGCACGGTGTTTCTTGACCGGGAATTGCGCGTCAGAAAGTTTAGCCCGGCACTTAAACATTTCTTTCGCTTGGGGCCGGAGGCGGTCGGCCGCCCGGTCGACCAGATCGCGGATCAACTCGAAGGCAAGGACGAGATGCTCCAGCAGGTCAAAGAAGTGTTGCAGACGGGGCAATCCATCGAGTCCGAGGTGCTGAGTCGCGAAGGCCGGTGGTTCCTGAAACGCAGTCTTCCCTACTTTAGCACGAATCAGGCGATCGACGGAGTGATCATCACGTTCACCGAAATCTCCGCGAACAAAGCGATGCACAGCCGCTTCGATCTCGCGATCGAATCATCAAGGCTCGTGTGGTGGGAGTGGGACGTACAGTCAGGCCACCTCGCG
>JBDSSU010000040.1:0-4764 GCA_039928635.1 Opitutaceae bacterium
GTTCTGGGAAGGATTGAAACTTGTGCGCCTCTCCTCGGATCGCTTGAGCATCGCGGAAAGCGTCGATCGCCTCCCCACCATCGCCACCCGAAAAAAAGAACCATTGCCGGCCACCCCCATCGCTCCCGGGGGCTTTCCGGTCAATGCCGGCGACAATCCGATCGAAGCCCCTTTCATTTTCAAGCGCGGCGACTGGTACTATCTCTTCGTTTCGATCGACTACTGCTGCCGCGGCGCGAACAGCACCTATAAAATGATCGTTGGGCGCGCCAAATCCGTCGCCGGCCCCTACGAAGACAAGGAAAGCGTCCCACTTGCCCGCGGTGGCGGCACCGTGCTGCTGGCCGGCGACGACAAATGGTACGGTGTCGGGCACAACGCCGTCGCGAATTTCGACGGCACGGACTACATCGTCTTCCACGCGTACGACGCTTCTGACGAGCGCGGGCGCGCCAAACTCCGGATCGAAAAACTCGCGTGGGACGCCGCTGGCTGGCCGTCCATCGCGACAAAAAATCCGTAGCATCTCGCGTCGGATTTCACGGTCGGTGCCTCGGGAAGCATTGCCGTCAACGGGCGGGCCATCGGGCAGTCGAAGGCTTGGTCGCGGGCGGCGCGGCGGTGGAAGCGCCCGTGGCGGAGTTTGTTGACCGCTAAGAGTCCCGGCGTGCCGGCGCTCCTCCGGCGGCTTGGCCGATCTCTGTGCCGGCGGGATCGCGCCGGCGAGGGGTGCCTCACTTCCGTTCAAGCGCCGCTTCGACCGCCGCTTGGTAAGCCCGGCGCATCGGGGAATTGTCCGGATTGTTCGGGATCTTGTCGCGCTGGATCATGAACACATAGACGAGGCCTCGCGTGGGATCGGCCCAACTCTGCGTGCCGTAAGCGCCGCCGTGGCCGAAGGTGCCCGGCGAAAAGCTTTTGTTCGCCTCCATTTGCGCCGGATCTTCCACGACGCAAAAGCCCAGACCCCACGGCATGCCGGGGCGTGCGCGCAGTTCGCCGGTTTGCTTGCGGGTCATCTCGGCGACCGTTTCGGATTTGAGGATACGTTGCCCGGAGATCTGCCCACCATGCAGCATCATCTGATAAAGCTTCGCGATGTCTTCCGCGGTCGAGAACAGGCCCGCTCCTCCCAGCGGGGGGCGCTCGCGATCGGCCAACGCGCCACCGTACATGTAGGAGATCGGCGTCTCTTCGAGTTTTTTGGATTGGACGCTGAGGACGTAGGTGTGCGCGCGGCGTTTTTCCTGTTCCGGTGAAATCCACCACGTCGTGTTCTTCATCCCGAGTGGATCCAGCAGGCGTTTTTGCATGAACTCGGAAAACGGCATTCCGCCGACCACCTCCACCACGCGTCCGAGAAGATCGGTGCCAGCGGTCGAGTAGCCCCAGCGGCTTCCCGGCGCAAAACGCAGCGGCTCGCGCGAAAGCGCCTTGCTCATGGCGGCGAGGCTCCAGTGTGGATCCGTGACGCCGTATTCGCCGAGTCCACTCGTGTGGGTGAGCAGATCCCGCAGGGTGATCGCGCGGGCCGGCTTCACGAGCACGCGGCGCTCGGCAGTTTGTTCGGAGACCTGCCACAGGTTGCGAAACTCGGGCAGGTATTTTTCAACGGGGTCGTCGAAGCCCAGCTTCCCTTCGTCGGCGAGGATCGCAACGCAGACGGCGGTGATCGGCTTCGTCATTGAGGCGATCCAGAAAATATCGTCGGTCTGCATCTTTCGACCCGACGCGAGATCGCTTTGTCCAACCGCCGAGAGGTGCAGTACGCGATCGCGATCGGCGAGCAGCATCACCGCACCGGAGATTTCGCCTTGCTCGACAAACGGCTGCACCGCGGTGGGAACCAAGACGAACTTGTCCTGCGCGGGCAGCAGCGCGGGAAGAGACAGGGACGAGAGCGTGAAGGCGATGACGGCCCAGCGGAGTGCGAATGATTTCATGGGGTGAGGAGGGGAGGAAGGAAGAGGCGAGGGACGAGTTGAGGAATGACGATCTCGATCTTGGTCACACAGAACACCGAGCTCAGCTGAAGAACGCGAATGCAGCCGTTGGCGGAGCGTCTTCTCTGAGTGGCACGGGCATCTTGCCCGTGGGTTCGGAACCCGGGCAAGAGGCCCGTGCTACACGCAACTCAGATAAACGGGCGGCGGTCGAGCACGAGACGGAGGGGCTGTTCGGTGATGACTTCCTGCGAACCGAGAAACCGCTGCACCTCGGCGGCGATGTTGATCGCGGCGGTGACGGAGTGAACGGGAAGGTTGGCCGCGAGCGCGGTTTTCCGGCCTTCGGGGCTGTAGACGTCCCGCATCAACGTCCCCATGAGTTTTCGCACGCAGGCGCGGACGTCGTCGAAGCGATGCGTGGTGGAGCGCAGCGAACGCGTCATGAGGTAGATCGCGTCGAGGGTGAGCCAGAGATGGTTGTCGGCGCGCCAGTAGCCGTCGGGTTGCTGCGTGTGGAGGACGGAGTCGATGCGCGCCTCGGGATAAGGCATGTGGCGGTTGAAGTGCTCGTAGAGAAAACTGTAGTGAAACGTGCCGCCGACCTGGTCGGAGTCGCCGCCGGCGGGTTTGTCGCGGCCCATCATGCCGTTCTTCGGATCGAAATAGCGGTCGCACGCGGCGAAGTAGGCGTCGAACCACTCGGGTCGGTTCAGCGCGGGCACGAGCGCGAAGATCGCACCGACGCCGGCGCCCTTGTGACTTTCGCGGTAGACGTTGGTTTTCCAATCGAGCGTTTCGAGAAACGCGCGGGGATCGGAAAACTCCGCGCTCATTTTCACGGGATGCTGCGGGGTGAGATTCAGCAGCTGCATCGCGGCGAGCGCGAAGGCGGTGTTGTGCAGCGGATCGTGCGTGCGGGATTTTTCGACGAGCCAGCCGGTGTCAGGCCGCTGGAAAACCTGAAACGCGGCCGCCCATTCCTTGCGCTCCTGCTCGGTGGGGTGCAGGCGGCCGAGCGAGTAGAGGATGCACGCCATGTCCGACGTGCCGTAAAGTTCCTGCACGGACTCGCCGGGCTTGCGCGCGTAGCGGCCGGCGCCACCCGGCAGCCGCGCGGAAGGCTCGAACTCGGTGACGATCCAGTTGACGAATTCGCGGAGATCGAAGGTCGGCGCGGCGTCGGATTTCGCGGGGCGGACGGCTTGCGCGCGCGAGGTGGCCGGCAACGCGGAAAGAAGGGCGAGGGCGGCCGTGCCTTTTACACCGCGGCTGAGGAATTCGGAACGGGTGAGGGTTCGGGCGGGGGGTGACATCGGGTGGGACGTGATCGAGATCGGATTAAGCGCGGAGGAGCGAGGACGAGAAGATCGGAGCAAGGGAAGCCGCCCGATTACTTTTGTACGGCGAGGAAGCGTTCGCAGAAGGGCGCGGGGACGGAGACCGGCTCGCCGTGTTGCGTGAGCTTGCCGGTTTCGGCGTCGACGCGGAAGACGACGGCGTTGTCACTGTTGTGATTCGTGCAGACGATCCATTTCGCGGTGGGATCAAAGGCGAAGTTGCGCGGCGTCTTCCCGCCGCTTGGGACGTGCTGGATCGCCGTGAGCCGGCCATTCGCCGGATCGATCGCGAACGCGGCGAGGCTGTCGTGACCACGGTTCGTGCCGTAGAGAAACTTGCCGTTCGGGTGCACCTCCACCTCGGCGCACGTGCTTGTGCCGGTGAAACCGGCGGGAAGCGTCGAGACCGTCTGAAACTCCGCCAGCGTCCCGCGGTCGCCGTCCCAGTCAAAACCGGTGACGGTGCTCGCCAGCTCGTTGATGAGATAAACCCAGCGGCCGTTCGGGTGAAATTTCACATGGCGGGCGCCGGATCCGGGAGCGACCGACACAAAAGCCGGATCATTGGCTTTCAGGGAGCCGGTGTTCTGGTCGAAGCGGTAAACGAAAACTTTGTCGACGCCGAGATCCGCGACGAGGACGAAGCGGTTGCTAGGGTCGGTGATGATCGAGTGGGCGTAGGCGTGAGTCTGCCTCTGCGGGTTGATGCTTTTTCCGGTGTGCTGCACGAACGCCGTCCAATCCCCGAGCGAGAAGTCCGGTTTGAGGGCGAAGGCGGCGATATTTCCGCCGTCGTAGTTGGCCACGAGGGCGAAGCGGTTCGTGCGGTCGAGCGTGAGGTAACTCGTATCGCCCCCGCCGGCGAGCTGGCGGTTCAGAAGCGTGAGCGCGCCCGTGCGGGGATCGATCGTGTAAGCGGACACGCCGCCCGGCGTACCGGAGTTGCAGGTGTAAAGATGTCGTCCGTCCGGATGAATCACGAAATATGCCGGCTCCTTCGCTTCGAGGAGAAACTCCGGTTTCGTGAGTACTCCGGTGTCGGTGTCGAACCGCGCGAGGGAAAATCCCCGCCCGGGTCCGCTGCGGTGCGAACCGAAGTAGACGAACATCTCCGCACCGTTTGCGGGGAACGTCTGCAGCAACATCGCGAGGGCGAGCCCCGCCAGGCGTCGTGAGTTCACGGGGTTCTGATCAGGGCGATTCGGCCGGCGGGTTGCCGTCGCGGGTATTGAGCGACGGATTCATCTTCAGGCCCATGATTTTCAAGGTGTAGGCGTGCTCGCAGGGAGCGACCGGCGGGAATCTAACCCTGAGGCCCCTCGCGTCCGAGGTGAAGTTCACCGCCTCGTTGCTCCCGAGGAGGGACACACTCGTGACCGTGCCTTCGAGCAGGGACGACGCCATCGAGGTCAGCATGACCTGACGATCGGGATACGCTCCGACGACAATGGCGTAGAGAGCATTCCCCTTGGCCGTGAATC